>DATKXQ010000222.1:0-2611 GCA_035528975.1 bacterium | reverse complement strand
AGACGTTCGAGGCCGACGTGACGGTCATCGCGAGCGGCATAACGCTGACGTCGTTCGCCGGGAAGCGGACGGCGGCGGGGATACTGCTGAACTGGACCGTGGCGGACGAGAAGGAGCTTTCGCACTTCAACCTGTACCGTAGGCCGGTGAGCGCGGTGGCGGCGCCGGCGGCGGGCGGGAGCGCGGCGGGCGAGGCGGCCCCGTTCGGCAAGGGCGGGGCGGTGACGTCGCGTACGGACGACGGCTGGACGAAGGTGAACGGGGAAGGGATAACGGGACGTTCGCCGTACCGGTACCTGGACGGCGAGGCGGGGCGCGGCGTATACGAGTACAAGCTGGAGGCGGTGTTGAAAGGCGGGCCGGACGAGCTGGGTACGACGCAGGTCGACGGCCGCCTGCCGACGGCATTTGCGTTCCGCGTGGCGCCGAACCCGGCGACGGCTACGGCGAAGGTAATGATAACCTTGCCGGGGTCGGCGGCGGTTAAGGTGAGCGTGTACGACCTGGCGGGGCGGAAGGTGGCGACGGTGGTGGACCGGCCGCTGGTGGAAGGCGAGAACGTCTGCGAGGTGGACGTGAGCGGGATGCCGGCGGGAGTATACGTACTCCGGCTGGAGGCCGGCGGCCACGTCGCGGCGAAGCGGTTGGCGGTCGTGCACTAAGCCTCCCAAGAACGGAACAAGACGCGAGGGGCGGGCGGTTGCCCGCCCCCCTTTTTTTGTGGGGGGGAGGACCCGCGGCCTTCGGCGCCGGCCGGGCCGCGGCCGGTACCGAAATAAGGTTTGGAAATTATGAGAGATTGTATTATAATCTAAGCGGGGAAGAGCAAGCTCATAAATGGCGAAAGCTTTTATGTGTTTATAAAGGAGGCTTTTCCGATGAAAAAGGGTATATGGCTGGTAGCGGTTCTGGCGGCTTCCGCGTTCGCCTATACCGTACAGGTCGATACGGCCGACGTGCAAGTGAAGCCGGCCGAAGACCCGGCGTTTTTGGGCTACGACGTCGTCCGGCTGGACGGGGGCGGCGTGCTCCCGCTCGAGCCGGGGAAGCCGGCGCTGCCGGGGGTCCCGGTGACGGTCTCGCTGCCGCCGGGCACCGAGATAGAATCGGTGGAAGTATCGTACGGCGAGCCGGTGGTGCTGCCGGGGACTTACCGCGTGATGCCGGTGCAGGCGCCGACGCCGTGGAGTTCGGAGAAGGGGATCGTCACGGCGGCGGACGCGGCCGCGTATTCGTCGGCGGAGCCTTTTCCGGGTAAGCTGGCTTACGCCTTCGAGAGCGGCAACATGGCGGGGTACGGCGTGGGCAGCGTATTGTTGGCGCCGGTGCAGTACGTCCCGGCCACCGGCAAGCTGATGGTTTACCCGGTAATCGATTTCGACGTGCGGGTGAGGCGGGCCGGCGGCGAACCGGCCAATCCCAAAGTGCGCCTGGAGTGGATCGACCGCAACATCCGCGAGAGCCTGGCGGCGACGGTCGTCAACCCGTGGGAAATAAGGTCGCCGAGCGGCGTGCGGTTGATATCGGGCCGCGAAGCTTTGGACGCCGACGTCTACCCGTACCTGATAGTCACGAACGAGGCGATGAAGGAGAAGGCCGACGTCCTGGCCGCATGGAAGACCAAGAAGGGCCTCAAGGCCGCGGTCGTTACGACCGAGGACATCGAGAGCGGCTACACGGGCCGCGACACGGCCGAGAAGATCCGCAACTGCATCAAAGATTACTATTCCACTTACGGAACGCAGTTCGTCTGCATCTGTGGCACGGACGCCGTCGTGCCGGTGCGCAAGGTCTACGACCCGCAGTACAACGTCGCGGAGGGGGACTACCTGGTCCCGACGGATAACTACTACGGCTGCCTGGACGGCGACTTCAACGCCGACGGCGACGGCTACTGGGGCGAGTATCCGGACGACGACGTCGACTGGGATTACGACGTCTACGTGGGCCGGATCCACGTCTCTTCCGCGGCCGCGCTCGAGGAGGTAGTCGACAAGACGCTGTGCTACGAAGGGGCCGGGACTTCCACCGAGGCCAACCCCTACGATTACCAGAACACGGCGATCCTCGCCGGCGGCTGGGCCGATTCCTCCACCAACTTGAAGCTCATGATGGAGTACATCCGCGATAACTACCTGACCTCGTCGCACTGGTCGTTCACCGAGCTGTGGGACGATACGTACCCCGGCGGCCCCGGCTTCAACTCGACTAACTTTAAGGCCGCGATGGAACAGGGCAAGGGCCTCGTAGCCCATATGTCGCACTGCAACACGACGGTGCTGGGGACGAATTCCGGCGGCGTTTACAACACGGACCTCTACGCCCTCGGCAACCACCCGAAGTTTTCCGGCGTCCTGTACAGCGTCGGCTGCTACGCGAGCAATACCGATTACGAGAACAACTGCGCCGCGTACTTCGTGGCGTCCCCGGACGGCGGCGGCGTCGGTTTCGCGTGCAACACGCGCTACGGTTGGTACTCGCGCGGCGACCCACTGAACCATTACTCCCAGGAGTACATCAAGGAGTACTTCAAGCAGTTCGGCGGCAACGACGTTTACGTGGCGGGCGAGCTCTTAGCTTTCCACAAGCACGCGCTGCAGAGCTACAACAC
>DATKXQ010000221.1:0-2843 GCA_035528975.1 bacterium | reverse complement strand
GCGCCTCATCCAGGTAGAGCAACGCCTCGCGGTTGCCCCCCCGCCGCTCCGCGATTACGGCGAGATTGTACAGGACGGAGGTGTCGTCGGGGTATGCCTCCCGCGCTACCAGGAGGTCGCGCCCGGCCTTTTCGAAATCGCCCCGGCCCACGAGCGCGAGGCCACGGATGAGGTGGGTCCCCTCGTCGCCGGGGTATTCCGCCAATATCTCGCCGGCCAGCGCGATCGCCCGTTCGTAGTCGCCGACCAGTAAAGCGGTCTGGGCGAGGTTCCTCTGGGCGGCCAAATTGCCCGCCGCGGCGACGCTTGCCAACAACGCCCACGCGAGAAAGGCCGATTTCAAAGGGTTACACCTCACCTTTAACGCAAAAGTCTAACAGAATACTATGCCAGCGTCAAGTTAAATGTCTTTGTGTAAAAAGGGTATTTAGGGCTTGACTGTATGTTGGCATTATGATATATATCTATATAACCGGTTGCTGGGAAAACCAGGCCCCCCGGAAGCGATTCCGACGGGGCCTTTCTCAAAGGAGAGTTCTTATGGACCTGTTCGAGGTGACGTGGGAGGAGTTATTCGACGACGAAGACGTGGAGCCGGATTTCGACCCCGCCCTTCGCAACGAACCTCCCTGGTTCGGTTTCATCCCGCGCGTCCTGGCGCTCGACTTCTGGCGGCCGTTCAAACCGGCTTTCGCGCTGTGGCGGCGCGGCACCATAATCGAGATGGGGCGTTTCGACGTGGACCGGAGGCAGGTCGGCGGCCGCGTGAAACCCCTCCTGATGCTCGCCGAGCAGGTCGCCGACTATTGCCGGGGGCGGAGACTCTTCGGCGGCCATCTGGCGACGTTCGACCTTTTCGACTGTCCGGCGCGGGCGGCGGCGACGGCGGCCGTGATGAGGGAGGCGGACTGGTGCGGGATGTTCGTCCTGGAGCCCGTACCGTGTTTCAGGAAGTCGGGCGGGGAACCGGCGGCGCTGCTGGCCGAAGCGGCCGCGGCCGAGCTGGCCGCGGGGGCCCTACCTCCGCCCGAGGCGGTCGCGCGCCGTCGCCGCACGGCTTCCGCGAGGGGGTCAGACCTCTCCCTGAAAAGCGCCCTCGTATCCCCGACTTAGCGGCGTCGGCAATTTCAGGAAGACGAGCTGAACGAGACGGGCGCCGCGCTGCAGCCGGATGCCCTCGGGCGCGGCGACGGTGAGCAGGGCGCGGCTGCGGCCGCGGTAGCCGGTGTCCCAGAGCGCCGTCGCGACCGCGGCGCCCATACGCAAGAGGCTCGAGCGCGGCCGGGCCAGCGCGCACAGGTCGTCGTGGATATTTACCGTTTCGGCGAAGGCGATGGCGTAGCCGCCGGCCGGGAGGTCAATCCAACCCTCGCCGTCGAAGGGCAGCGGCTCGACTTCCGGTATGTGCCGGGCGGCGTTGTCGAACCCCAGGCGGCCCGGGCCGCGCCACGTGCCGACCTCCGCCAGCGTCAACTCCACGCCGTTGGCCTGAAGTTGCTCTTCGGCGCACGGCGTCACCAGCGGCGGCGACCACGCCCGCACCCGTTTCCTCAGCTCTTCGCCCGCGAGTATCGTCATCTCACTCCAGCGGCCCTTCCAACAGCGTCAGGATTTCGCCGGCCAGGTAGAACGAGCCGGCCACGACGACGAGGCCGTCATCGCCGGCGGCGGCGCGTCCCCGCGCCAGCGCCTCGGCCGGCGACGCCGCGGCCTCGACCCGTTCGAATACGTCCCGCGTCGCTTCGGCCAGCTCGGCGGCGGCGCGGGCCCGGGGGGTGGCGGCCGCGGTCGCTATCGCGCCATCGACCCACGGCGCCACCTCCCGCGCGAAAGCGGCGACGTCCTTTTCGGCCGACATCCCCCACACCAATATTTTCGGCCCGCCGGCGAAGGCCGCGACGACGGCCGCGAGCTCGCGCGCGGAATCGGCGTTGTGGGCGGCGTCCAGGAGGAGGGCGGGCTTCCCGGGGATGAGCTCCGCCCGGGCGCGAACGCGCGCCTCCTCCACGCCCCGGCGGGCCGCGGCCGCGGGCACGTCGAAGGCGGCGAAGCGCTCGAGCGCGGCCAGCGCCACCGCGGCGTTCGCGCGCTGACCCCGGCCCGGCATGGCCGGCCTGACGGCGGCGAGCTCGTAGCGGGCGCCGCAGTAATCGAACGTGCCGTCGCCGTTCGCCGAAAAATACACGTCGCCGCCGACGAACGACAGCGGCGCGCCGACGCGCGCGGCCACCCCCTCGAGCACTCGCGCCGCAGCGTCGGCCTGGGGCGCGCTCACCGTCGGGACGCCGGCCTTGATGACGCCGGCCTTCTCGGCCGCGATCTCCTCCAGCGTGGCTCCCAGGATGTCCGTGTGGTCGAGGCCCAGCGACGTTACGGCGACGACGGCGGGCGCGACGACGTTCGTCGCGTCGAGGCGGCCGCCAAGGCCGACCTCGAGGACGGCGACGTCGACCTCGCGTTCGCGAAAGTAAACCAGCGCCGCGGCCAAGAGCGTCTCGAAGTACGTCCGGTAGTTGACGGCCTCGCCGCCCGTCATCGCGTCTTTGGCCTCGCCGACGAACCGGCCGAAGTCCCCCGGCGTAATGAGTTCCTCGCCGACGGCGACGCGTTCCCGCACGGACCGCAGATGCGGCGACGTGAACGTCCCGGCCCGGCGCCCCGCCGCGCCGAAGGCCGCCGCCAGCGCCGCGACGACGGACCCTTTGCCCTTCGTCCCCGCGACGTGCACGATGGGAAAGGCGTCTTGCGGCGAGCCCAGGCGCGCGAGCAGCTCCGCGAAGTTCTCGAGGTCGAAGACGCGCGTATCGTAGCGGCGCGGCATGGCGCGCTCGTAGTTCACGAGG
>DATKXQ010000220.1:0-3568 GCA_035528975.1 bacterium | reverse complement strand
CGACGTTCGTCGCCGCGAGGACTTTGCCGGTGACCGGATGCGCGACGGCGTAGGCCACGCCCTCGTCGAAGAACGTTATCTGCTCCGGCCGGCCCGTCGCCGCGTTCGTGCGCCAGGCCTGCGTGACGCCGCTCGTCTTGTTGCGGAAGAGGACCTCGTCGTCCGGGAACCAGTAGCCCTGGAAGTTGCCGTGGATGTTGAGGTATTGTTGAATGGTGTAGCCGTGCGCCGCGGCCGCGAGCGCGGCCCCGGCGGCGATTATCGCGCAGAGTCTCCGTAGCATAGATGCACCTCGGCATTCTTGTAACATATCGCCGCGGCCGGGGCAAGCGCGGTGTGCGTGTGGCACCGGCATTCCTGCCGGTGGGGCCGACATTCCTGTCGGCCGTATTGACGGCACGAGGGCGGCGTGATACTATCGGCGGGTCAGAAGGCCGTGTCCAAGTCATCCCTACTCGTCACCGCGCTTTTCGTCGCGGCCGCCGCGGGCATGCTCGCGGTCCTGCCGCCGGACGGCTTCTTCTCGTCCGACGAGGGCGTGAAGTTCATCCAGCTCCGCTCGCTGGCCGAGAGCGGCTTTCGCGACGCGCGCATAGTTTGGCCCGGCGACGAGCTGGGCCTCGAGCGCCGCTACGCCGTCGTCGAGCGCTTCTTCGAGCTGCGCGGCGGCGAGCTCTATTCGCCGCATCCCCTCCTCTTCGCGCTGGCCTCGGCGCCCGGGTGGCTCCTCTTCGGCTACCGCGGCCTGTACCTCTTGCCGCTGCTGGCCGGCGCCGCCGCGGTGGCTTCGACGACGGCGCTCGCGCGGGGCTTCGGCGTGCGGCGGCCGTGGCTCGCCGGCGCCGTCGTCGCCTTCGCGAGCCCCATATTCTTCTACAGCTTATGTTACTGGGAGCACGCGCCGGCGGTGGCGCTGTGGCTGGGCGGCTTCGCGCTGCTTAGGCGGCGGTCGACGGCGCGGCTTTTGGCGGCCGGGGCGCTGTGGGGTGCGGGCGCCGCGCTCCGCCCCGAGTTCTACGGCCTCGCGGCGTGGAGCGTGGCGGCGCTGCTCGTTTTCCACAAGGGCGAGCGCCTGCGGACCGCGGCGTGGCCGGCGGCGGCGTGCGCGGTTACCGCGGTAGGCCTCGAGTTTTTGATGCAGGCGGCGTGGGGGCAACCGGCCTTTATGCGGTTCGGCGCGAACCTCGGCTACGGCGCCGCGTGGGGGCCGGCGGCTTTCCTCTACGCCGTGGGCCACTCGCTGGTGCCGCTCGTCCCGTGGTATCTGGCGGCGGGCGCCGCGGCCGTCGTCGCTTTTGCCGTGGCGGGGTTGAGGTGGCGGCCGGGCGCGTACGTGGCCGCGGCGGGCGCGGTGCCGCTCGTCGTCCTGTACTGGGGGTTCTTCGGCGGCTACGCGACGGCGCTCGCGGCGAGCTTTCCGGCGGCCTTCGGCCTCGTCTTCCTGGCGCGGCCGGAGGGCCGTAGGCCCTTCCGCGGCCTGGGCGGCCTCGAGAAGTCCTTCTACGTCGCCTCGCTCGGCTTCGCGGCTACTCTCTTCGTCGTGCTTCCCGACACGAGCGGCTTCGCCTGGGGGCCGCGGTTCCTGCTGTACGTCTTGCCGCCGGCGGCGCTGGCTTTGAGTCGACTGGCGAGCAGCGCGGAGGAGGGGGCGTGGCGCCGCGTGCGCACCGGGGCCATTATCGCTCTCGCCGCTATCTCCGCGGCTACCCAGGTTTTCGGCCTGGCGCGGTTGCGTGGGGAGAAAGAGAGCCGCCTCGAGATAGTGCGGGCTCTGGAGGCGCTCGAGGCGGCGCCCGTTATCGTCAATTGCTGGTACCTTCCGATGTACGCGGCGCCGTTGTACGCCGGCCGGCCCTTTATCGTGCCCGCGGTGGAGGAAAGCGTCGCGCGGCTGGCCGGGGAATTGCGCGACGCGGGTGCGGGGAAAGCCTTCTTTCTGGCGGAGGGGCGCGCCGCCGAAGGCGAGGAATTCACCGTAGCGATGACTTCCCTGTTGGCGGTCGACTTCGACGTCGGCGACGTGCGCGCGGTTGCGGAGTGCGGGAGGGGCGACGTGGCGCTTCGGTATTACCTCTGGTCTTTGCGGGTCCCGCCGCCCCGGGAGTGAAAGGCTAATCGCTTTACGACGGCCGTTACGGTATACCTTATTTTATATGGTTCCTGGATGTCGCCGGGGCCGGGGCGGGGCCGTAGCGTTCGTTTTTCCTTTACGGGTATAGGGATTATGGCCCCGGGCGACGCGGTAAAAAGTGCGGATACCTGATATTATTGCTAATATAAAGGCATATAAAGGTTGCCGAGGGACCCTTTTTGTGTTAGACTTTTAATCCGCCTAAGGAGCGGAGAGGGGGCGACGTTAACATGCTAAAGAAAACCGCCATACTATGCCTCGCGCTGGCGTTATCGGCCGGCGTCGCGGCGGCTCGGTTCGACGTCTACCGGGGCAATATCACCGAAGATACGACCTGGAAGCGCAGCCAGGGTCCGTATTACATATACGGCGATTTGGAAATCAAGAACGGCGCCACGCTGACGATCGAGGCCGGCGTCGAGGTGCGGTTCGACGAAGTCAAGGGTACCGGCGGCTACGAGGACGGCGCCGAGATCGTCGTCCGGAACGGGTACCTGATCGCCCAGGGCAAGAGCGGCCTGCCGGTCAAATTCACCTCGGCCAATCGCGTCAAGAAGATGGGCGACTGGGGCGCGATCATCGTAGAATACGGGAATCAATATATCCTGGAGAATGCGATTATCGAGTACGCCACCAACGGCCTGCGGTTGCAATCCACGACTTCAAACGGCGCGTCCGGTTCCTCGGCCAACGGCACGATTATCCGCCACTGCCTCAACAACGGCGTCTACGCGGACGGGGCCTGCGCCAACCTCTACCACGTGAGCGCCGAACACAACGGCTACGCGGGCGTGAAGACTTCGGGTAATTGTAGCGTCGCGGCCAATTACTGCGACCTGAGCTCCAACGGCGTGTATAATTTCTACAACGGCTGGAGCAACAACGTCGACGCGACGAACTGCTGGTGGGGAACGACGAACACGTACCTCATAGATATGAGAATTTACGACAAGAAGGACAACTCGACCAGGGGCGTCGTGGACTATACGCCGTACCTGGAGGCGCCGTGGCGGGATGCCGGCGGCGTCGCCAACTACTCCACGGGCCTCATCAAGTCGCTGTTTAAATAGGCGAAACCCGATAAAATAAAAACCGCCCTTCGGAAAGGGCGGTTTTTTTGTTTCTTTATTTTAAATATCCAGGTACACGGTCTTGAGCTGCGTGAAGAACTCCAACGCCTCCCGGCCCTGCTCCCGCGAGCCCGACGACGACTCCTTGTAGCCGCCGAACGGGACGTGGCACGACGCGCCCACCGTCGGCGAGTTCACGTGCACGACGCCCGCCTCGATGCGGTCGACGTAGCGCATCGCCCGGGCGAGGTCGCTCGTGACCAGCGTGGCCGAGAGGCCGTACGCCGTGTCGTTGGCGAGCGCGAGCGCTTCGTCGTCTACAATTACTCCTCAGGCTTGCCGACGTTACTCTTCCGATAACCCCCCA
>DATKXQ010000219.1:0-3244 GCA_035528975.1 bacterium | reverse complement strand
CACACTACGAATGTTCGGTCAACTACCCTTTATCGTTAATAATAAAGGACTTATGCCTTTCCGCCGCCGTCGGGGCCTTTCGGCGGCGGCTCGCCCGGCGGATAGGCCGCCGTTTTTGCCGCGGCGCCTTTCGTTCGTACTTGCGCCGCGCTTCCGCTTCCGCGAGAAGCGCCCTCCTCGCCGACGCCGCGGTTTCGCTTCCGCCATACCTCCCACCAGAACGAATTCATCTCCAGCAAAATTTTCGCGATAACGCCGGCCCCGGCGAGCTTGGAGCGGCCCGCCCGTCGCGGGAAGTAATGCACGCCCATCTCGGCCAACCTTACGCCGGCCGCTTTGGCGCGCGCGATTAGTTCGGCGTCGATGAAAGACCCTTCCGACCGCAGCTCGAGCCGGTCGATGACGGCTTTGGGGAACAGCTTGTAGGAGAAGTTGACGTCTCTGACGCCCAGGCCGAACAGCGCGTTGACGAGCCGGTTGTAGGTCGCGGAGAGTATCGTGCGCCAAAGGTTATCGGGTTTGTCCAGGCGGTAGCCCAGTACGGCGTCCACGCCGTCGCGCGCCAGGAGCTCGACGCCGCGCGGTATGTCCCGGAAATCGATCGGCAGGTCGGCGTCGGTATAGAAGACGAGTTCCTTCTCGGCCGCGGCGAAGCCGGTGCGGAGCGTCCTCCCGAGTTTGCGGTTTCGGCCGTGGTGGATCACGCGGACTTCGGCGTACGTCGCCGCCAGCTCGTCGGCGAGGGCCGGCGTATCGTCCGCGGAGCCGTCGTCGACGACGATGATCTCGAAGTCGTCGAAGTGTTCGCGCAGCACGCCGCGGCAGCGCACGACCGACGGCCCGATGTTCTCTTCTTCGTTAAAAGAGGGGAACACGACGCTCAATGAAAGGCCGGTCTCGTTGCTTCGTTTCGCCATGGGGGATTGCCGTTCCAAAAGCCGCGCTACGTCATGCTCCGGGCCAGGTGATGTATTTGCGGCAGGAGCTCGGCCACGGCGCGTATCGGTACCGGCTCGACGATAACCCGGCCGATACCGCGCGGCATCGCCATATATATTTCGCCGCCTTCGGTTTTCCTGTCGGCGGCGAGGGCCGCGAGGGTTTTCTCCAAATTCATGGTGGGGAGGTAGGTGGGGAGGTTGAAGCGCCGGAGGAGGTGGGCGAGCCGTATCACGGTCTCGGTGGCCAGTTCGCCGCGCAATTCGGAGAGGAGGGCCGTATACACCAGCCCTATGGCGACGGCCTCGCCGTGGTCGAGGGAAGTCCGCCGCGCCCTCTCGAAGGCGCCGCCCAGCGTGCGGCCCAGGTTCAAGAGGTGTCGCTCCCGGCGGCCCGGTTCGTCCGTACCGACGGCCGCGGCCTTGTACGTCAAACCCCGTTCGATTACGACGTCGAGCGCGGGCGCGGCGCGGAGGAGGGTAGCGGCGTTGTCTTCCAGAAAGGAGAACAGGTCTTCGCCCGCGAGCAGGGCGTATTTAACCGCTTCCGCGAGGCCGGCGGAGAGGTGCTTGCTCGGCAAAGTGGCCAGCAACTCGCCGTCCACGACCACCGCCCGCGGTTGGTAGAAGGTCCCGACCTGGTCTTTCACGCCGTCGAAGTCGACGCCCACTCTCCCGCCGAGGCACGAGTCTATCTGGGCCAGCAGCGTCGTGGGCACGACGGCCCACGGTACGCCGCGTTTGAACGTGGCGGCGGCGAAGCCCGCCACGTCGCCGACGCTCCCGCCGCCGAAAGCCACCGCGACGTCGGCCCGGGTAATGCCGGCGGCGGCGAACGCGCGGTACAGGCCGGCGAGCTGCTCGAGGGTCTTCGCTTCGCCGCCGGCGCCCACCGCGGCCGCCGCAACGTCGAGGCCGGCGTCGTGGAGCGACGCCGTCAAGGCTTTGAGGTAAAGCGGCCGGACGTGTTCGTCCGTCACGACCAGCGCGCGTCGGCTTGCGGGGAGCGCGTTTTTTATTACTCTGCCGGCGCGCGCGAGGGCGCCTCGCTCGCCGTGAATACGATACGACCCGTCGCGGTGGTTGACTTGGATTTCGAACATCGGCCCGACCCTTTCGTAAGAAAATACCACAACCCGGCGCCGCGCGGCAAGATATTCTTGACGTAACGAGAGGGGGGGCCTATAATCGAGGCGTGAAGGTCGTCACGCCGCGCCAGATGAGGGATATCGACCGCCGCGCCATAAAGGAGCTCGGCGTCCCGTCGTTGGTCCTGATGGACCGCGCCGGCGCCGCGGCGGCCTCGGCGGCCGCGGCCGCGGCCGGGGGCGGCCGCGCCGTAGTCGTCGCCGGGCCGGGCAACAACGGCGGCGACGGCTTCGTGGCCGCGAGGTACCTCTCCGACGCCGGGTTCGACGTCGTCGTACACCTGCTCGCGGCGCCGGCCGACTTGACGGGCGACGCCAGGACGAACTACGAGCTGTTCCGGCGCTGCGACGGCCGCGTCGAACAGTTCCAACGCCGGCGCTTCGCCCGGGACGTCGCCGGGGCGGGCGTCGTCCTGGACGCCATGCTGGGGACCGGGAGCCGCGGGGGCTTGGCCGGCGATTTCGCGGCCGCGGCCGAGACGTTGAACCGCGCCGGCACGCCGGTGGTCGCCGTCGACGTACCCTCGGGCATAGACGCGGCGACGGGAGCGGTTCCGGCCGCGGCGGTCGCGGCCGACGCCACCGTGACGTTCGGCCTTCCGAAGATAGGCCTTTTGCACTATCCGGCTCGCGACTACGCCGGCGACATTCACGTCGCCGACGTCGGCTTACCGGCGCTCGTCGTCGACGAGCTCGCGTTCGAGCCGACCGGCGAGAGGCCGGGGTACGTGGCGCGCGTGCCGGCCGTGGAGGAGGTCGCGGCGCTCTTGCCTCCCCGGCCGGGGGATTTGCACAAGGGGGCCGCGGGCCGGGCGTACGTCCTCGCCGGCTCGCGGGGCCTGAGCGGCGCCGCCGTCCTCGCCGCGGGGGCGTGCTTGCGTTCGGGGGCCGGCCTGGTGGAAGTGGGCCTCCCGGCCGAGCTCGACGCCATCTTCAACGCGGCCGCGCTCGAGTGTCTGTCGCACCCCTTGCCGCAGACGGAGGGCGGCGGCCTGGCGCCGGCGGCGGCCGGCGCGGTGGCCGAAAAGTTCGCCGCGGCCGACGCGGTGGCGGTGGGCCCGGGGTTGGGCCGCGCCGCCGAAACGGCGGCTTTGCTCCGGGAGGTGATGCGCGGCGTCAAGGCGCCCGTGGTCGTCGACGCCGACGGCCTGTACCTCA
>DATKXQ010000218.1:0-3522 GCA_035528975.1 bacterium | reverse complement strand
GGGCGATTCGGCGACGTCTTCCTCGAGGAGTTTAATTGCCGCCTGGTACTCTTCCTGCCTCATGTGGACGATGGCGCCCGAAACCCGCCAGGATTTCGCCAGCGCGGCGCCGCTCACAGTAAGAACCAACAGGAGGAAGGGGATAAAAATCTTAGAACGCACAGGTATAGCCTCCTTATTTTTCAACGATTTTATCACATCGTAACGCGGTAGTCAAGGGGTTAAAACCCCCGACCTGGGCTCTCGGCGCGAACGCCGCTTATTATAAAAAGCTTTCCGCCGCCCGCCACCTGTGCTAACATGCAAAGCGCTTCAAAAGAGACGGGCGGGCGGTGGGGAGGGCGCCGGGTAGCGGGTTCGACGGTCCTGCGGACCACCGCCCGCGAGAAACGCCTCGCTTCCCGGCGCCCGCAACGAACCGAAGGGAGCGAAAAAGATGCCGGCGGGCAAAAGCCTTCTCAAGGGTTTAATTATTATAGTCATCGGCGCGCTTCTGGGTACGATGGTCGGCGAACTGCTCGGCGCCTATCTCCCGGACGGGGCCGTCAAGAACTTTTTTCTAAAAAGCATCCGGTTCGGCCTCGACCCCGCGTCCCTCGACTTGCAAATCCTGGTGCTGACCTTCGGCCTTATCCTCAAAATTAACGTGCTTACGGTGATCGGCATCATCGCCGCCGGCGTTATCCTCTACCGGCTCTAAGTGCCGCCGCCTCGCGATGTTTAAACGGTGCGGAGCAGCGCTGGGCGCGAGCATATCGGCGGCCGTAATGGCCGTCGTTTTGTGCTGCGCCGCTCCCCAAACCCGGGCGCCGGACTATTTCGTAATACGGCAACGGGGGGTTCCCGTCGGTTGGCTCGAGCGGTCCGCGGTGGGTCAACGCCGAGATGCCCAGGGGCCGTTCCTCGTCACCGGCTGCCGGGTTCGCCTTCGGCGTTGGGCCGACGGCCGCGGCGTTCTGGAAGAAGAGATGACCCTCGTGGCCGCGCGCCGACCCGGCGAGCCGGCGTACTGCATTACCGGGCGCTGGCCCGGCGGCGAATTCCGCTACCGCGCCGCCGACTCCTGGCATTTGAAAATCGTGGATGAATTCGGCAACGTCGTGGAAAAGCGCGGCGCGGAAAGGCCCTCCTTCGTCTCGTTCATGGAAGCGCCCCTCCCCATCCCGACGTCGCCGTCCGGGCCGGCCCGGCCCGGGCGCGACATGAAGAGCCTCGATCTCGCCGACGGCCGCGTTTCCTCGTACCGCGGCCGCGGCCACGGCCGCTCCTGGAACGGCCGCGGCCCGGCGGGTTACGTTCGCGCCACCTTCGACGCCGACGGCGCGGTCCGCACGTACGCCGACGCCGCGGCCTTGACGGTGGCGCCGGCCGGCGGCGTTCCCCAAGTCAACGGCGTACGGCACGAAAAGCCGAGAGCTTTGCTGCTGCCCTGTATCGTCTCGCCTCGGCCGCGCGGAACCCGGGTCGCGTTGCCCCTCGCGGCGCGGCTTTCGGCGCCCCTCGAGCCGGGCGACCTGAACCGCCCGGGCCAGAGCTTCGACGGCGACGTGACCGGAAACTCGTTAAACGGGACCTTTACGCTGGAACCTTCGGCCCAACCGCCGCTCGAGGCGCCGTCGGGGAGTTTCCGCGCCGCCGCCCCGGGACCCGGGGCCGAGCTCCGGGGCGAAGGGGAATTGCAGCGGATGGCGGCGTGGTACCGGGCGCAGGGGAAATCGGTGCGATTCGAAACCGGCGCGGGCCTATTCGCCGGCAACTTGCTCGCCCCCTATTCCTGGCTCGAGGTCGACGGCCGCGGCGTCGCGGCGCCGGGCCGGGCCATACCGTGCTTCCGCGTCGCGTTCGCGGAAGGCGAGGAACCCGCCACCCTCGCCAACCTCGCCCTGACGGGAGAACCCGAGGTAGCGGGGCCCGGCTGCCGGACGACGGCCGAACGGCCGACCGCGCTTAAGGACGACGCCGAGCTGCGCTACGAGGTATATCGGGGCGGCGCCCGCGCCGGCGAGTTGGTCGCCTGGTACTCGGCGCCCCTCAAACAAACGCCCGCCGTCCTCCTGTACGGGGAAATCGCCGGCCTCCCGCTCGGGGACGCGGCGTCCTACGAGCCGATAAGGCCCGGGCGGTTGCGGGTAATGCGCGAACTCCCCCCCTCCGTCGGCGAAATATTCGTCCTCGGCGCCGCCGTCGCCGTCCCGGACGAGGACGTCGAGCCGCCGTACGAGCTTTGCTTTCCCGTCGCGGCTTCGGCCTTTGCCCGGGCGCGGTGGGGGGGCGTGCGCGCCGTCGTAGCGGGCGGCGAAAGGCGGCTCTGTCGCGTTTTCCTGCTCGAGCCCGGCTCGTATACCGCTTACTACACCTACGACGGCCTATTGGCCCGGCTCGAGTGGGGCCGCTACGCGCTGCAACTGGAATCCTACCCGACGAAGAAGAGGACCGCGGCCGCCGCCGCGGAAAGCGCTCCTCCGTCGGCGCCGGCTCCGGAGAGCGGCCAACGTCCCCCGGGAGAAGGAGGGGCGGAATGAAGGCGGTCGTGCTGGCGGCGGGGAAGTCGACGCGGACGTACCCGCTCACGCTTACGCGCCCCAAGCCGCTGCTGCCGCTGGTGGGCAAGCCCCTCCTGACCCACACCCTCGAGGCGTTGGCGGCCGTGGCCGACGAGGCGGTCCTCGTCGTCGGCTACCGCGAGGACATGGTCCGCGACGCGTTCGGCGACCGCCACGCCGGCCTGCGGCTCGCGTACGTGCGGCAAACCGACCAACGCGGAACGGCCGACGCCGTGGCCTCGGCCCGGGGGGCCGTCGCCGGCGAGTTCCTGGTGGTGAACGGCGACGACTACTACGCGGCCGAGAACGTCGCGGCCCTGGCGGCCTACCCCGGCGCCGCCGTCCTCGGCGCCCCCGCGCAATCGTCCGGCCGCTTCGGCGCATTGAGGACCGACAAAGGCCTTCTGCTCGGGATCGACGAAAAGCCGGAAGGGGGAGGCGCGGCCCTCGTGAATACCGGCCTTTACAAAGTAGACGCCGCCATTTTCGAATATATAGACCGCCTCGAGCCGTCGCCGCGCGGCGAGCTCGAGTTCACCGCGGCCCTGGCAAACTACGCCGCCGAAGCGCCGGTCGCCGTCGTCGCGGCCCCGGCCCCCTGGCTGCCCATCGCCACCGCGCGCGACCTGCTGGCGGCGCAGCTCAAGCTGTGGCCGCGGGAGGAGGCGACGTTCCTGGGCGGCGGCGACTGCCGCTTGCACGCGGAGGCGACGGTCGGCGGCCGCTCCGTACTCGGCGGCGGCTGCAACGTCGGCGCTCGAGCCGTCGTCGAGGCGTCGCTGCTGCTCGACGGCGTGAGCGTCGGCGAGGGGGCCGCGGTGGCCGGCAGCGTGCTGGGGGAAGGGGTAGTCGTGGGCGCCGAGGCGCTCGTGGACGGCGCCGTGGTGGGAGACGGCGCGCATATTGGAACGGCGGCCCGCCTCGAGTCCGGCTCCAGGATATGGCCGAATGTGAATATCGACGCCGGCGCGGTCGTGGC
>DATKXQ010000217.1:0-4574 GCA_035528975.1 bacterium | reverse complement strand
CAGGGTTTGATAAAAAAGGCCGCCGGCGAAGAGCGGCGCGAGCTCGCCGACCGCCTCGTCGTCGACTATTTGATAATGTATCCCTATTTCGACTGGGACGGCGACGACTACGACCAACTACGGGCATATAAGGAGCGGGCGAAGTACCTGGCGGACGCGGGCGCCCTCGAGATGAGCGCCAACATGCGCTCGCTCGTCGCCCTGGAGGAGGCGGTGCTCGCGCTCCAGCTGTGGCCGGTGTCCGAGGCGGAGTGGGAAGCGACGGCCAGGCCGCCCGAGGAATACGACGAATGGGTCCGGGAGCAACGGTTCGCCGCCGGCCGGGCGAAGCTGGAGGACGTCGCGTTGACCTTCGGCGACGCCCCCGGCGCGCTTCTGGCCCGGGCGGCGCTCGCCCATTACGACGTCACCTACCGCGACGACCCCGCCGCGGCGGCCGCGGCCTTCGACGAGCTCGCGGACACGCTCGCCGACGACGTGTACGCCGAGGTTAACCGGGCGTACGCGCGCCACCTGCGCGCGCCGGCGCTGGCCGTCGTGAACGTGGCCGTCGACCCGTGGGATTCTCCCCAGATCTCCGTCGAGCTCGCCTGCCGCATCGTGGAGGAGGTCGAACTTAAAATCTACGCCGCCGAGCCGGCGGAGTACCTGGCGCTGCAGCGGAAATTGGCGTCGGTCGAGGCCGACGCGCAAGAACCGCCGGCCGAGGAGGAGGGGCAGAGCGTCGAGGCCGTCGCGCGGTATCGCCCGGTGCCCACGGCCCGCCTCCCCGGCGTGAAGGAAGTAGTCGCGAGTTGGACCGTGGCCACCGGGTGCACCGCCGATGATTACCACATCAAAAAGGTGGTCGCGGAGCGCGACGGCCTGGCGCCGGGGCTGTACGTCGCGGAGGCGCGCGCGGGCGAGGAGTTCTCGCGCGCGATGTTCATGCTGACGCGCGCGGCCGCGGTGGCGGCGAACGACAACGAGGAGCTCTACCTCCAGCTCGTCGACGCGCGGACGGGCGAGCCGGTGGCCCTGCGGGGCGCGTCGTCGAGCAATATTTACTATAAACCCGACGAGCGGGGGTATAACAACGAGGTCGTGGAGGCCGTGGCGGTGGACGCCGTGGCGCGCGGCGAGGGCGTGGTGGTCGACCTCACGAAATATCAAAAAAGCAGTACGGCCTTCTTCGTATTGAACTCGGACCTCGGCCCGGTCGTCTACAGCTGCAGCACCGCCTGGAACGTGCGCGACCGCGACGGCGTGACCGGGACCGTGTACACGGACCGGCCGCTCTACCGCCCGGGCGACAAGGTCTCCTTCAAGGGTATCCTCCGCCGCGTCGACTACGTCGAGAAGGTCCTCGCGCCCATCGCCGGCCGGGAGATCGAGATGGTCCTCTCCTCGCCCGACGGCCAGGAGATATGGAAGGAGAAGGCCGTCACGGACGAGTTCGGGACCGCCGCGGCCGAGCTCGAGCTCCCCGCCGGTACGCGCCTCGGCACCCAGACGATATATTTCCGCTGGGAAGAGGACGACGTGAAGCGGTCGGTGTCCGGGACCTTCGACCTGGAGGAGTACGAGAAGCCGGAGTACGAGGTGGTCGCCACGGCCGTCAAGGACCGCTACTTCTCCGGCGAGCGCGTACAGCTCGACGTCGTCGGCGCCTACTACTTCGGCGCGCCGATGGCCGGCGCCGCGGCGTCCTACGAGATATACCGCCAGGGCCCGACGCCCAAGGACTACGAGTACGACAAGCTCGTGAAACGCGGCGACGGGACGCTGGACGCGGAGGGCCGCCTGCGGCTGGCCTTCGACACGCCGTGGGCCGGGAAGTACGACAACTATTTTACGATTAATCTCAAGGTGACCGACGTATCGCAGAAGATCGTCGAAGAGACGGCCTACGTCTCGACCTACAAGACGGACCGCTACGTCGACCTCTCGACGGATAAGTACGACTACCGCCCCGGCGAGACGCCCCGGGTCACCGTCTGGACGAGGGATTGGTACGACGCCGCCGTGTCGGCCGAGGTCGAGGTGGACGCGTACGAGTACAAGTGGAGCAGCGAGCGCGGTTACTACCGGGGCGAGCGGCTGTACGAGGGGCGGACCGTAACGGACGCCGACGGCGAGGGTACCGTCGAGTTCGAGCTCGTCGCGCCGCCTCCGCAAGCGGAAATCGTGGCGCGGGTCGCGGGGACCAACGGCGCCGAGTACGAGACCTCCACGACGATCGAGTTCGCGGAGGGGCCGGCGGATACCACGGTACGCAAGCCGGAGATCGGCATCACGGTGAGCGAGAATTACCCGACCCTCGGCGATGACGTCGAGGTTACGCTGGAGTCGCGGTTCGACGAGGCCGAGTGCGTGCTCACCATTTACTCCGGCCGCATCGTCGGCGTGAAGCACGTCAAACTGGAGAAGGCCGAGCTGGGCTCGGAGGCCAAATTCGCGCTGGCCGTCGACGACGCCATGGTCCCCTACTGCACGCTCTACGCCGCGGTCATCAAGGACGAGGCGTCGTGGACCGCGAGCAACTCGCTCTACGTAACCAACACCAACGTTAAGATGGAGGTCGAGGTTGCCTCGAGCCGGGACGTCTACCGGCCGCGGGAGGAGGCGACGGTGACGGTCACGTGCGCCGACCCGGCCGGCCTGCCGGTCAAGGCCGACGTGTCTCTGGCCGCGGTGGACGCCTCGCTGTTGGCGCTGCGGCCCGACCGCACGTACGCCGTCCCCGGGACCTTCGAGCAGGCGCTCAACCGCTACGGGTACTTGCAGCAAAACGACAGTCTCAGCGCCCGCGGTTTCGTCGGCAACGCCGTCTTCTGGTTCCCCTACTACTCTATATATTACGACGCGTACGGCCCCCTCTTCGTGCCGGCCGACGAGGGCCGGTGGGGGCCGTCGGCCCGGGTGCTGGAGCGTTTGTACTTGCCCGCCATCGTACAGCCGGCCTTGCAGCCCTACTTCGCCATCGCCGACGCGGACCTGCTGGGCCGCGAGCGGCGGATAACCACGGGCTGGGGCGGAGGTTACGGCCTCATTAACGGCGAATCCTCGGGGAGATTATACCGCGGCGGCGCCGGCGGTTTAGGTATGGGCGCCGGCGGAGCGGCCGATATGGAGGAGAGCTTCGCCGAGGTGCCGATGGCCGCGCCCTCGGAGAGCAAGAGCGTCCGGGAAGAAGCCGATAAGCCGAAAGCGGGCGAGTTCGCCGCGGCGGAGGTGCGCAAGGAGTTCGCCGATACCGCCGTGTGGCTGCCCCACATTTACACTTCCGAGGGCGGCGACGCGAGCGCCTCCTTCGAGCTCCCCGACAACCTCACCGACTGGCGCGTCATGGCGCTCGCGCTCGACCGCGGCCAGCGGTTCGGCTGGGGCTCGACGTCGCTCAACGTTAACAAGTTCATCATCGCCCGCCTTAAGGCGCCGCGGTACTTCGTCGCCGGCGACGTGGCGCGCCTTACGGCCATAGGCCACAATTATTTAAAAGAGGCTAAGGAGCTGAAGCTGGCCGTCGAGGAGGAGGGCCTCGTGGGCGTCCGGGGCGACGCGGCCGTGACCGAAGAGGTCGCGCCGGACGGCAAGGCGGTCCTCTACCGGTGGGTGGAGGCGCCGGCGGCGGGCGAGGCGCGGCTCGTGACTTCCGCCCTGACCGACGTGGAGTCCGACGCCGCGGAGCTGAAGTTGCCCATTTACCCGCACGGCACGCAGATCCGCCAGGCCTTCGGCGGCCGCCTGCGCAAGGAGATAGCGCATACGTTGACGGTGGCGGAGGGAGTCGCGCCCTCGTCCTTCCAGGGGGAGCTGTACGTCACGCCCCCGCTCGCCGCGACGCTGAGCCACGGCCTCGACTACTTCAAGGACTACCCGTACAACTGCGTCGAGCAGGCGCTCAACCGCTTCCGGATGAACGCGCTGCTGGCGGCGGCGGCCGTGGACCTCGGCCTCGAGGAATCGAAGCTCGCCGACGGCCTGACCGAAGCCATCGACGAGGGCGTGGGGCGCCTCGCCGAACAGCAGACCGCCGAGGGCGGGTGGCCGTGGTGGAAAGGCGGCCGCGAGTCGCCGTACATGACGGCCTACGCCGTCGACGGCCTCGGCACGGTGCGCGGCAATCCCTTCCTCTCCGCGAACGCCTCCTCCTCCGTAGAGAAGATGTACGGCGAGGGCAAGGCGTACCTCGCGGCGTACGTCGAGGAGTGGCGCAACAACCGCGACCGCTACCCCGCGGCCCTCTCGCTCTATATCGCGGACGTGGCGCTGCGCAACGGTATTATTAAACCGGAAGACGAAATCGCCGGCGAGGTGGCCGACTACTACTTCGAGTACCGCTCGCCCCACAGCCACATGTCGCTCGCGCTCCTGGCCTCGGTCCTCCGCCAACGCGGCGACGAGCAGCGGCTCGCCGTCGTGCTTCGCAACCTGGACAACGGCGCCAAGCTGGGCCGGGACAACACGCTCCACTGGGGCGAGGACCCGGACAATTGCTGGCGGTGGTGGGACGACTCGGTGGAGACGACGGCCAAGGTGCTGGACGTGAAGCTCGCCTACCAGCCCGACAGCCCGCAGCTCCCGTATATCGT
>DATKXQ010000216.1:0-4149 GCA_035528975.1 bacterium | reverse complement strand
CAACCTTCCGGCCGACTCCCGCATCAAGCTCTACAACGTCGCCGGCGAATTTATAACGGAGGGCGGCAACGGCCCGGAACCGCTGTGGCCGCTCGAGCTGGAGTCCAAGGTTAAACCGATAAAATCGAGCGGCGTGTATTTTTACGTTATCGAGTCGCCTTCGGGCGACAAGAAAATCGGAAAACTCGCCGTGATACGGTAGACAGGCCGACGGCAAAACCCGAGAGGGAATCTATTTGAAAATAAATATAAAACTCGGCGCCCCGGCCTCGGTCCTGGTTATCGTAGCGCTTTTACTCGTACCGGGATGCGCGCGGTCACAGCGCAACGAATTCCCCGCGGGCCTGGACGAGCCCTCGCTCGCGGCCGCCAACGACGCCGCAAACGCCAGCCGCAAGAACGCCATCGTCACGGCCGCCGCGAAATGCAGCCAGGCCGTGGTCACCATCAACACGGTGCAGACCGTCCGGCGGCGCGTAGTCAACCCCTTCTACAGCCCGTTCTGGCAGGATTTCTTCCGCGACTTTATGGGGCCGCCCTACCAGGAGTACGAGGAAGAAATACCGTCGATGGGGTCCGGTTTCATATTCGACCCCCAGGGGTACATCCTGACCGCGGAACACGTCATCCACGGCGCCGACAAGATCGACGTAACGCTCCCGGACGACCGCACTTTCCCGGCGGAATGGGTGGGCTCGGATTACGAGAACGACGTGGCGGTGCTCAAAATCGAAGCGTCGAATCTACCGTATATCGAGCTCGGCGACTCCTCCGACCTGATGATCGGGGAGTGGGCCATCGCCGTCGGCAACCCCTTCGGCCACGTCGTGGAGAGCGCCTCCCCCACGGTCTCGGTGGGCGTCATATCGGCGGTCCACCGCCAGATGAAGAACTCCGGCCAGGGCGGCATCCGCTTCTACGACGACCTCATCCAGACGGACGCCTCCATCAACCCGGGCAACTCGGGCGGGCCGCTGGTCAACGCCCTCGGCCAGGCGGTCGGCGTTAACGTCACGATAATTACCACGAGCGGCGGCTCCCTGGGCATAGGTTTCGCGGTCCCCGTAAACGTCGCCCGCGACGCCGCCCGGAACCTCATCGCCCAGGGCGACCCCCGCCGGGCGTGGGTCGGCCTCTACCTCATCGAAGTAACGCCGGAAATCGCGCAGTGGTTCGGCCTGGTTGATGAGGCCGGCTTGATGATAGCCGACCTCGACGAAAGCGCCCCGGCCTTCGACGTCAACCTCCGGCGCGGCGACGTCATCCTGGCCGTCAACGGTAAAGAAGTCGACGACGCGGACGGCTACGAAGCCCTACTTGCCGGCGTCACGCCGGGGGCCTCCGTGAACCTCAAGGTTCGGCGTCAGGGCAAGGTTTTAGAGGGCAAGGCGCCCACGGAAGCCCGGCCCGGGCCCTAAAGCCCTCGCAGCCGACCCGGGTTCGGAACGCCGATTCCGCAACGCGCCCGGCCTCTCACAGGAGGGTTAAATGATACCGCGTTACACGCTTCCGCCGATGGCCGAGTTGTGGTCGTTGGAAGGCCAATACCGGCGGTGGCTGCAAGTCGAACTCGCCGTATGCCGCGCGTGGCACAAAGCGCGGCGGGTCCCGGCGTCCGCCCTCCGCGAGATCGAAAAAAAGGCCCGCTTCGACGTCGACCGCATCCTCGAGATAGAAGAGACGGTCCGCCACGACGTCATCGCCTTTCTCACCAACGTCACCGAGAACGTCGGCGAGCCGGGCCGCTTCATCCACCTGGGCCTTACTTCCAACGACGTCGTCGACACCGCCCAGGCGCTGGCCCTCAAAAAGGCCGCCACGCTGATCCTCCGCCAACTCGAGAGGACGATCGCCGCCGCGAAGGCCCTCGCGCTGAAATATAAAAAAACGCCGATGATAGGGCGGACCCACGGCATCCACGCCGAGCCGACCACCTTCGGCCTGAAATTCCTCGTCTACCACCAGGAGCTACTGCGCGCCCGCGAACGGATACGGCGCGCCCGGCGGACGATATCCGTCGGCAAGCTCTCGGGCCCCGTCGGCAACCTCGCCCAGGTCCCGCCCGCCGTGGAGGCCGACGCGCTCCGCCGCCTGGGCCTGCAGCCCGCCGCCGCCGTCACGCAGGTCATCCAAAGGGACCGCCACGCCGAATACGTCGCGGCGCTCGCGTTGTGCGGCGCCACGCTGGAGAAAATCGCCCTCGAGATCCGGGGCCTCCAAAGGACCGAGGTCGGCGAGGCCGCGGAGCCGTTCGCCCGCGGCCAAAAGGGCTCGAGCTCCATGCCGCACAAGCGCAACCCGGAGCTCTGCGAGCGCGTCTGCGGCCTGGCGCGACTGCTGCGCGGCTGGCTCGTGACGGCGCTGGAAAACGTCGCCCTCTGGCACGAACGCGACATAAGCCACTCCTCCGCCGAGCGCGTAATACTCCCCGATTCCACGACCGTGCTGTACTACATGCTCGACGTTATGAACTACGTCCTCGAAGGCCTCGACGTTTATCCCCGGCGCATGAGGCGGAATTTGGACATGACGCGCGGCCTTATCTTCTCCGGGCGGGTCCTGGTCGAACTCGCCGCCGCCGGCGCCGCGCGCGACGAGGCGTACGACGTCGTCCAGCGCCGGGCCCGGGACGTCGCCGCCGGCCGCACGAGCGACCTGAAAACCGCGCTCGCGAAAGAACGACTCGTGAAGAAATACCTGCCGGGGAAAAAGCTGAGCGCTTGCTTCCGCGTCGATTACTACCTCCGGCACGTCGACGATATTTTCAAAAGAGCAAGCGTAACCGACTAGTAAAGCGTTACGACATACGGAGCGATTATGGCGAAGGCCAGGATAGCGGCACTCTACACGAAACCCGAAACGGTCCTGGAGGACTACCGCCGCCTGTTCGAGCTGGCCGGGGCGGACCGTGCGCTCGATAGGGACGCCACTACGATCTTGAAGGACAACATCTCGTGGCACTTCCCCATGCCCGCGGCGAACACGACGCCCTGGCAGCTCGAGGCGACCATCCTCGCCTTGAAGCAAATGGGCTACGAGGACCAGGTGTGCGTCCAGAACGAAACGGTCGTCATCAACGCGTTCAAGGGCGAGGACCTCAACCTCTTCCGGCCTATCTTCGACGCCTACGGCATCCCGGTCCTGTATAACTTCCGCGAGGAAGACATCACGTGGGTCCCCTACGAACCCAAAGGCGAAATGCTCGCGCTCGACCGTATAATGGAGGGCGTCGGCATACATATCCCCGAATATTTCATCGGCAAAAACATAGTCCACCTCCCGACCTTCAAATGCCACATCTACACCACCACGACCGGCGCGATGAAGAACGCTTTCGGCGGCCTGCTCAATACCCGCCGGCACTACACCCATACGTGGATCCACGAGACCCTCGTCGACCTGCTCACCATCCAGAAGGAAATCCACGCCGGCATCTTTTGCGCCATGGACGGCACGACCGCCGGGAACGGCGAGGGCCCCCGGACCCATATGCCCGAAGTCAAGAACGTGATACTGGCCGGCGCCGACCAGGTGGCGTGCGACGCCGTATCCGCCAAAATGATGGGTTTCGACCCGCTGTCCATCGACTACATCCGGCTGGCCCACGAGAAGGGCCTGGGCGTCGGCGACCCCGCCGAGATCGAGATCGTGGGCGACGACGTATCCGGCGAGAACTGGCACTTCAGCGTGGGCTACAACTTCCACCGCTTCCTGGCGTGGCTGGGCTGGTACGGCCCCACGAAGTTCCTGCAAAAACTCATATTCCGCACCCGCATCGTGAAGATCCCCATCTTCGTATCGGAATTCAACCACGACTACGTCCAGTGGCCGCTGAAGTACGAAAAGCTCTACAAGAAATGGCGCGCCGAGACGCCCTGGGGCCGGCTGTTCGAGCGCTACGAGAAGGAGAAGGCCCTGGGGAAGGGATATAACCCCGGCCCCGAACGAAAATAAAAAAAGCGGCTGCTCGGCCATCTTTAAAAAACCGTAGCGCCATGGAATTTAAGGGCGTCCCCCTTTACCTCCTTGCGAATCTCCTTACGGCCGCGTATCTCCTCGCGGCCTTCGCGTCGCGCCGCCGCCCCCGTACCCTCCGCCTCCTAACCGCGGCGTTCGCGGCCTTCGCTCTCGCGTATTATCTCCTCGACG
>DATKXQ010000215.1:0-10348 GCA_035528975.1 bacterium | reverse complement strand
TCATCCCGCCACCTTCGCCCTATCCCGGCGGGCGCCGCGCCCTCCGTTTTACGGGCTAAACGAGCGAACGTACCGTAGCGTCGGACCTCCCGGCGGGGGGCTGGTCGTTTGAAGCAGACAAGGGGCTTAAGCCCCTTGTCCAGAGGCGGCGACCCCCGACGTACCCTGCCCCGAACACAACCCTTCCCCGGGGTACATCGGCGCGCCACCTCCGGATCTCGGTATAACTCGAGCGTTTCACCCAACTCAACTTTACCATATCCTGGTGGGTACCATGTCCCTTTACTCTACAAATTATTCCCAATCCCCCGTTTCGCCCGAGGCGCATATTGCAACCGCCCCGCCGACGGCGGGTTGTCCCCCACGGCGCTAACGTCTAAACCGGCCCCTTACGCGAACGTCGGTAAATCGCTGGCGCCTTCGAACGAATCGACTTCTTCGCCCGATTGTACGACGAACGCCCAACCCGAAAACGGCGCTGTCGTACCGAACGAAAACGGCGCCGGTACGAACATCGAAAAGACGCCGCTCGGTTCTATAAAGGCGCTTTATAAATAGAGCCTCGGGTAAAAAACATAACGTTAAAGCCGGGCAAAAGCCCGGCTTTATACTTTCCAAATTAAACCTTACCCGCTTAATATCCTTTCGGGGTTCACGCCTTGACGAGCCCTATTATCCAAAGCGTGTAGCCCACGCCCATCAGGACGCCCCAGAAGAGCGCCTTCTTGCCGATGAATTTATTATCCTTGCTTATCGCCCGGAAGATAAAGCCGATGGTCGCGCCGATCCAGCCCAGGAAACCTATCTCGACTACCGCGGCCCACATGTTTGACATGACGCGTCACCCCTGTCTCTCTTCCCTTTCGGCAAAACCCCCGCCCGGGCGGAATGCCGGGCGGGGGCGATTTTCGTTAGCGTTGCGGACAAACTCGCTCGCGGCCGGCGCCTACTACTCGCCCGGGTGCGGGTCAAAGAGGCCGAGCAGGACGTCCTCGGTCGGGTCAATCTTGGCCAGCGTCCCTATCTCCCGCATTATCTCGAGCGTGTAGTGCCAGTCTTTCCCGTAGTAGTTTTTCTTAAGCTTATCACCCTGTCTCTGGGGGTCGGGCGGGTCGAGAGGTTTGCCTTCCCACGGTTCATATAACATGCGGTTCGGCTGCTGCCACGCGCAGCGGCCCACGACGTCGGCTGCGGACCCGAGCGCGGCCCGGTTTATGTACCCGGAGACGCGGGCCCCGCCTTCCGGCGGCCACAGCGCGTCGTTCACGAATAACAGCGCCGTCTCCGTGCCCGACCACATGTAGTTCGCCCCCGGCGGATTGAAGTCCGGGTCGTACGGCGCTTGATAGGTCGGTTTCACTACCCAAAAGCCGTTGGCCTCAGCGCTAATGATGCCGCTGTCGAAAGTCAGCCATTCGTCCAAGGAGTCGCGATTTTCGTTCGAGCCGACCTGGGGATAATCGAAGCCTTCTTTATCGATATGGCAGTCGAACAGGTAAGCCGTCTCGGTATCGGTCCAGCCGCCGACGGAGGTGTAGTTGGTGCGGGAGGCGCTGAAGAACCACATGTCGGCGTACGGGCCGGGATAAAATTTGTCGCCGTAGGGGTTGTTCACGTTGCCCGTATCGACGTTCGGCGCCCGGTAAACCTTGTCGCTGGTGCCCTTACATGCGGCTATACCCCTCGCCTGGAAGCCGGGTACGGTTTCTACGAGTTTCCACGCGTACCCTTTCGTGTCGGCGGGCTGGTGTCGGTCTTTGTCTCTGCCGAGGTTAGTGGTGTTTTCTATAAACCACGTCGACCACACGAGCGCCAGCCAATCCTCGTGCGATTTCCACGCGCGGTTATCCAGGAAACCGTCCGAGGGGATTTCTTGGCCGCCTTTCTGGTACCAGTAGTAGTGCATCGTGCCGCCGAGCGGCCAATCACTTCCGGGTTGAGGCGTCTCGGGCGGTTGGATCGTATGGCTCGGGTCTTCCCAGCGGAAGAAGAACCAAATCCGCGGCGGGTTGACGTACGTGTAGAGGGCTTTAACCTCAACCTTCTTCACGCCGCTACCCTTGCCGATAATCGGATCGGTATTGATGGTAGTCCAGGGCGTATTCTCCCACAACCAGTAGTCGCCGCCCTTCGCTACTTTGCCGCTCAGGTTCTCCGCGACGCCGTCTACTAACGGGTAGTCGTTATATACGTAGTTTACCGGGACGAGGTTGGAGCCCGAGCCGTCGGCGTTCCAGTCCAGCGTACAGACCGCGGCGCCGTCGTGGTCCCAGCCGTTCTCGTCGTTGTTGTTGCCGTCGCATACGAGCAGCGAGAAGGTCTGGTCCTTGTAGTTGACCTTAGGGTCGGTGGTCCCCGCGACGTCTTCCTCGCACCCGGCCAGCAGGAAGGCAATCAGGCCGAGCATTAACGCGGCGGCCGTGAGTAGAACACGCTCCTTATTTAGCCTCATCACTTATCACCCTCCTGGGTAAAAATGAAGGCGTTGAGCTTTGTTGTAGTTTTGCTTTGCGTACCGGCCAGCGTGCGACCGTGCGCTTTCTCTCTTTGTGTTAGAACCTATCACACCGCCCCTACGGTGTCAAGTTATTTTTTGACGGCGTTTAGCGCCGTCGGTCACTCTATTCTATAGCACTCCAAGAGCTTTTTACCGTCGGTAATGTACAAGAGGTTTTCCGCCACCAGAGGAGCGTGGGCCGCATATGCATCCAATTTCACCAGCAGCGCCGGCTCTCCCCCTTCCGCCCGGGCGAATACCACGCGGCCGTCCTCGCATGCCACGACGGCGCCTTCGGCGTACGGCGCCGCGCCGACGACGTTGCCCCCGGGTTCGGCCGTCCACCGCAATTCTCCGTCCGTCGCCGAAAACGCGAAAACCGAGCGGCGGCCCGCGACCAGCAACCCGCCGCCGTCCGGATACGGCGGCGAATCCGTCAGCGGCTCGTCAACGTCGCGGCGCCAGACTTCATCCCCCGTTTCCGCGTCGTAGCAGATGATCGCCCCGGCCGCCGCCCCCACGTATACGCGGCCCCCCGCAGCGGCGGCGCTCACGCCGCCCGGCGCCGCTTTTACTTCCCAGGCCGGCTCTCCGTCGGAAGGCCCACACCGCGCGACGCGGCCTCCCCCGGTCCACACCACGAACGACTCCCCGCCCGCGTACAGCGCGCCGACGACGTCGTCGTCGAACGAAATCCGGCCGCGTTCGTCACCCGATAAGCTATCGTAGAAAACCGCCGCGTTGCCGCGGCCTACGGCTACGACGTCGCCTCCCGCCGCGGCCGAAACGACGCCGGGCCCCGCGGCCGACTTCCACAGGACCTTGCCGTCCGACGAGCGCACAGCGTATATCCGGCCCTCCGGATAAGGGACGCACTGATAGACGACGCCTTCGCCGGAAACCGGCGAAACCGGCAAGGGGGCCTTGAAACGACGGGACCACAACTCCTCGCCGTCCGCGACGTTAAGAGCGTATAATTTCTTATCCGATGCCGCGTAATACACGCGGTCGCCTGCGACGAGCGGCGGCGCGTCGGCGGCCGCCCCCGCCTTAAAAGACCACATGAGCACGACGGCAAGAGTCGTCAACTCCACGGGCGATTATACCTTAAGGCCGGCGCGGGCGCAATCGGCGTATTCGCAGCGGCGCGAACCCGTCGAGCTCGGCATTTTTTAGTTGCATATTATATTCGGTTATGATAGAAAATAGCGTAGTGAAATACGCGTAACTCCCGAGCGGCGGATATGCTGGACGATCATAAATTAAGAAACATCGAGATATTTAAATACATCTCGCCCGAAGAATCCCGTCGGATCTTGGACGACGCGGCGAAAGTATCGCTGAAAACCGGCGAGATCCTCTTCGAGGCCGGGAGCATCGGAAACGAAATGTACATTATCGAAAGCGGCCGCATCAAGGTTTACCGCGATTCCGACGATGATGAAATCACATTTGCGGAATTCGGCTCCGGCGACGCCTTCGGCGAGATGTCTCTCATAGACGAGTACCCCCGCTCGGCGTCCGCGGCGGCGTTGGAGGATTGCGAATTACTGTCGTTGACCAGGTCCGACTTTACGAAAATACTGGACCGGGACCCGGGGGTCGGCGTAAAACTGCTTCTGGCCGTAGCCGAAGTATTCTCGAAAAGAATGCGTAAGACGGATAAATTACTCGAAACCTACCACTTAGTAAACAGGGCGCTTATTAACAACGAGCAATTCCGCCAACTATATACGGCGATACACTCCTAAAACACGTGGCGCAGTAACGCCATGACAAAAAAAGAAATAGCGGCTCAAGTAGCCCTCCGCACGGGTATTACGCACAAGCGCGCGGTAGCCGTCATAGACCAGATGTTAGCGGAGATAAAATCGGCCCTCACCGCGGGCGAAAAAACCGAAATCCGCGGGTTCGGCGTATTCAAAGTACGGCGCACCAAGCGAAAGGTCGCGCGCGACCTGAGCACCAACACCGAAATCGTTATCGCGCCTACGCGCCGCGTCAAGTTCATTCCGGGTAAGCAGATGAAGGAAAAATTGAGCCGCGCTCTGTCCCCCGCCGATTAATTCCATCCCGCCGAAAAAAAGCCGCGCTCCCCGGAGCGCGGCTTTTTTACAATCCCCGGACGTACAAACTATCAGACTTTCGGCCCGGCGGCCTTTACCTCGCCGCTCGCCATATCCTCGAACTGCTTAAAATTCTCGGCGAAGCGCTTGGCGAGGTCGAGGGCTTTCGCGTCGTAGGCCGCTTTATCTTTCCAGGTATTCTTAGGCCACAGTACCTCCGTGGGTACGCCGGGGCAGGACTTGGGTACCAGGATGCGGAACAGCGGGTCGGCCTCGAACTCCTGTTTCTCGAGAACGCCCTCGAGGGCCGCGGATAGCAACCCCCGCGTTACGCCGATGGCCATGCGCTCGCCGACGCCGTAGGGGCCGCCGCTCCAGCCCGTATTGACGAGCCAGCAATTCGTCTTGTGTTTGGCGAGCCGCTCTCCCACAAGCGTCGCGTAGACGGTGGGGTGCCGCGGCAGGAAGGGCGCGCCGAAAGCGGCGCTGAACGTGGCTTGCGGTTCGTCGATGCCCGATTCCGTCCCGGCGAGCTTGGCGGTGTAACCCGATAAATAGTGGTACATCGCCATCTCCGGCGTGAGTTTGGAAATAGGCGGCAGGACGCCGAAAGCGTCCGCGGCCAAAAAGAATACGTTCTTGGGATATCCTCCGACGCCCCCGGTTATGCAGTTGGGTATGTACTCGACGGGGTACGTGGCGCGCGTATTCTCGGTTATGCTGCCGTCGTCGTAGTCTATGGTCCGCGTATCCGGCGCCACGACGACGTTCTCGAGGAGCGACCCGAACTTTATGGCGTCGTAGATCTGCGGTTCGTCCTCGGCCGAAAGGCGTATCACCTTCGCGTAACATCCGCCTTCGAAGTTGAAACACCCTTCGTCGCTCCACCCGGTCTCGTCGTCGCCTATAAGGCGGCGCTTGGGGTCCGCGGATAGCGTCGTCTTGCCGGTTCCGGACAGGCCGAAGAACAACGCCGCGTCGCCGTCCGCGCCGACGTTGCAGGAACAGTGCATCGGGCATACGCCGCGCGCCGGCAGAAGATAATTCATAATGGTAAAAATGCTCTTCTTGATTTCGCCGCCGTAATGCGAACCCGTGATGAGTATTATGTTTTTACTGAGGTCTACGGCCACCACCACGTAAGAATTTACGCCGTCGGCCTTGGCGTCGGCATGATACTCGCACGCATCTACCACCGTAAAGTCGGCTTTATGGGTCGCCAGTTGCTCGGCGGTAGGCCGGCGGAACAGGGTGCGGGCAAAAAGGGAATGCCAAGCTTTTTCGGTTACGATCCTCACTCCGTAGGAATACTTCGGGTCGGCGCCCACGAAGCCGTCGAAAATAAATAAGTCCCTTTTCGAAAGGTGGTCGGCTACCTTGCCGTACAGTTTATCAAACGTCGCCGTTTGCATCTCGACGTTTACTTTCCCCCACCATATATCCTTCTCGGTGCCCGGGTCGCGCACCACGAATTTATCGTTGGGGGAGCGGCCGGTTCTATCCGGAGTCCGTACGAAGAGCGCGCCGTTGGCAGCGAGCTCCCCCTCGCCGCGGCGGACGGCCATCTCGACCAAAACGGGCGCCGATAAATTGCGGTAGATATTCTTGTCGGTCTTCAGGTTTACAGTGCTCAAACCGTAATCGTCGGCCATGATAGCTCCCCTTTGCGTGGATTCATTCCCGATTGTGAATTTTCGAACGATGTATCATATGATAATCGGGCGGACTCCGCAAGCCGTTATTCAACCGGGACTAACTCATAAATGTCGTTCAACGGGTCCCCGTATACCCGCGTCCCGTACGTATTTACGAACTCGTAAAAGGTATTTTTAGTGCTGCTTTCATAATTGGGCCAGGCTTTCTCCTCGAACATATGGAATATGTGGACGTGCGTAATGCCCCCCCGGCGCGCGAGGTCGTAGAGGCCGGCGGCGTCGGCGCCGTCTTCGGCGGCCAACAGAAACGCAGACGCCTCGAAGAAAGAATCGTAGACGGCGTCCCGTTCCAGATATAGCGTGTGATTGGTAAATACCATCAGTATTTTAGCGTCGGCCGCCGTCTTCTCGTTGATAAATCGCTGCGCCATATAGAAACCGCATCTCTCCGCCAGGAACTGCTCGCGGTCCCGGCCGGCGAGGTAGTCGAACCCTTCCAACGTATCCATCAGGCCGCCGACGTTGTACGCCAGCGCGGCGAAGATTACCACCGCCACGACGCCGAAGCGCCACGCCGCCCGCCCCCGCCGGCCGAAGGTTTTCTCCCCGGCCGCGAGCGCGCCCGCGGCCCCGACCGCCAGCGCCCCCAGGCCGGCGTCCAAAAACCGCAGCTGCTGCGGCCCCAGCGACCAGCACGCGACGAACCCCCAAGCGAACGCCGCGAGCCGCCCCGCCCGCCGGAACAGAAATACGCCGAGCGCGGCCAACGGTATCAGAAACGGCAAATATACGCCGGCGAAATCGCGATAGTCGAAATCCGCCCCTACCGATATGCGGTACGGCAATAATAGGTAATCGTACCAGGCCCTCCCGGCGCCGATGTTATGCTGCCACGCGATAAGCCGGCGGGCTTGCTCCGGCGAAAAATCCCGGCCGCCGAAAACCCCGTAGAGAAGCGGAAATACCGGGTTTCCCCGCTCGGCGTACGCTTTGACCAACCACGGCACGACGAACGCGAAGGCGACCGCGAGGACCACCGCCGCGTCCCGCCACCTCAGCCGGCGTCGGGCCAGGTCGTAAACGAAAACCGGGAGAAACGCCCCCAATACGTAAACGGACGTATATTTTATCGCGAGCGTCGCGCCGAGGAAAATACCCACGGCCCACCGCCGGCGCCGCAAATCCGCGTCGTCGCCGGCGCCGGGCGCGAAGTAGAAGAACAAGGCCGCGCCCGCGTACAACATCGCGTAGTGGTCCACGTGCGCGCCCGGCATGACGATGAAAAATACCGGCGTGAAGAACACCAACGCCCCGGCCGCGGCGGCGTAGAACTGCGGCAGCCAAAAACGCGCCAACCGGTAAACGACCGCGACCGCCAAAAGCGAGACCGCGAGATAGGACGCGTTGGCGCACGTCAAGCCGTCCCACAACATCCCCCACAGATAGAACATCGTCGCGCCCATCGGCATGGACGAGTAGGTATTATACGGCAGGTATACGAAGCCGTGCGCGGCCGCGTACTCGTGCGGAACCGCCAAATGGTACGTCAACGCGTCCCAGTACAAGGGCGGCTCGGCCGCCGCCAGGGCCAGCGGAAACGCCAACAGGGCGCCGAAAAATATCCACGCCGCCGGCCCCGGCTCGAGTTCCGCGAACCACCGGCGAAAGCGCCCCGCGTCGGCCGCGAGCCGCCGCACCCACGGGTAGAGGCCCGCGGCTAAAACGGCCGCGACTATAACCTTGACCACGGCGCCGTACGCCACGTGAGCCGCCGCCAGCCCGAAAGCCGCCAGGCTGAACAGAACCACGCCGGCGCCGGCACTCAGCTCGGGCGGCAGCTCGCCGCGATAACCGATGCGCCGCAGCAGCGCCCGGCCCGCGAAATAAGCCGCCAGCCACAACGCGCCGAATAGCAACAAGTGCCAGAGCTTGGCCGCAAACGATACTACCAGGTTGCTGTAGATATGGGGCGCCGCGGCGTTGAGCGCCAACGACGCCGCGACGACGCCCACCGCCAAAACGGGACCAACGTATTTCCTCATCGTCACCGACCCACGAGTTCTAAAACTTCGTTGCCGTCGTCTTTATAAACGACGCGGCCGAAGCGCCCCAAGAAATCGTAAAAATTCGCGCGAGCCCGGGGCTCGTAGTACGGCCAGACCCTATCCTCGTACGCGTGATGCACGTGCACGTGAGTGCAACCCCAGCTCCGCGCGAGCGCGTAGAGCTCGTCGCCGCTCCGGGCCTTTTCCGCCGCCAATAAAAAAGGCGACGCCTCGAGGAACGAGTCGTAAACCGCATCCCGCTCGAGATAGAGCGTATGGTTCATAAAAACCATTAATATTTTCGCATCGGCCGGCAGTTCCTCGTTGATGAATACCTGCGCCTTCGCAAAACCGACGTTCTTTACCAGGAAAAGCTGAGCGTCCCCGCTAACCAGATAGGGCGCCACCGGCACGAAGCCGACGATGCCGCCGGCGAAATAGGGGATGCTTACGGGGAACAGGACGACGATAACCGCGAGCCGCCAAAACCTCCGGGGCCAGTCTCCCCATCGTACGTCCACGGCGCCGACTACCGCCGCCGCGGCGACGCCGAAAGCCGGAAGCGCCGCGTCGAGGAAGCGCAATTGCTGCGGCCCCCAGAACCACGCCGCCAGATACAACCACCCGAATGCTATCAAACGGCCGCCGCGTTTGAACAAGAATACGGCCAGCGCCGCAAACGGCAACAAGAACGGTAGATAGACGCCGGAAAAATTGGCGTAACCGACGTCGGCCTCCACCGATATGCGGTAGGGCAACAGGAGCAGGTCCTTCACGCCCCGGCCCTCCCCCATCTCGAGTTGCCAATCCATCAAGCGCTCCGCTTGTTCCGCGGTAAAATCGCGGCCGTCGAACACGCCGTACATAACGGGGAAAACGGGGTTTCCCCTCTCGACGTACGCCTTCACGAGCCACGGCAAGACGAGCAGGGCCGCCACCGCCGCCGTTTTCACGACCCAGGACCACCGCACCCGCTTTTTTACGACGTCGTAAATCCAAACCGGCACGAACGCCGCCAACGTGGCGACGGCCGAGTATTTCACGGCGAGCGCCGCGCCCAAAAATATCCCCAGCGCCAACCAGTTTCTCTTCGACATTACGCCGTCGGGTACGCTTTCGAAATAAATATAAAGCGCCGCCGCGACGAATAACAATTGGAAGTGGTCGTTATGCGCCCCGCACATCGTCGCCACGACCGGCGGGGTGAAGATAACCAAAACGGCCGCCAGGGCGGCGTAGAATTGCCCCAACCACAACCGGCCCAGGCGATAGGTCAAAGACAACGCGAGGACCGTGACGACGAGATGGCACGCCTTGGCCGTTATCAGGCCGTCCCATAAATACGGCGCCAGGTAAAAAAGCGACCCCCCCATGGGCATCGACGCGTAGACGTTATACGGCATGTATATGAAGCCGTGCGCGTCGGCGTACGCTTTGGGAACGGCCAGGTGATACGTAAGCGCGTCCCAAAAGAAAGGCGGGACGGCGGCGGTAAGCGCGACGGGCAACGCGAGCCCCGCCGCTCCCACGACCAGTAACGCCGTCGTTGTTTCCAATTCCCCCCACCAGCGTCGGACCCGTTCCGGAACGCGGGCCAGTTCCCTTCTCAACGCGACAACTCCCGCCGCGGCGGCCGCGAGCACCAGGACCTTGACGAGCCACCCGTAGGCCAGGCCGACGGCGCACATCACGAAAACCGTCGCGACGACGGCGACCACTCCCAGCGCCGCCGCGACGTCCGGCGTCCCCCACCGGCGGCCGAAGAGGACCCGCGCCGCGCCCCGGCCGACGGCGTACACCGCGAACCAGAATACGAGAAAGAGGGCGAAGTGCCACAGTTTCCCGCACACGACCGGGAACGGGTTATCCGCGTACGCGCCCGATGAAATATTCAACGCGACGAACGTCGCCGCGACGCCGACTACGGCCGCACCCGCGAGTACTTTTTTTGCTGCGTACGGCAAATTACTCCCCTACGTCTTCCCGGGCGGCGCCACGAGTTCGTAAACGCGGCTCGCGTCGTCCTCGTACGCCACCACGGCGTACCGGCGTATGAAGTCGTAGAAAACGGCCCGCGCCCGCGGA
>DATKXQ010000214.1:0-2801 GCA_035528975.1 bacterium | reverse complement strand
GACGGCGTAAGCGCCGACGAGATGCCGCGCGTGACCGTCGCGTACGAGCCGGTATGGGCCATCGGGACCGGCAAGACGGCGACCCCCCAAACCGCCGCCGAAGCGCACGCCGTCATCAGAAACGCGGTAAGCGAGAAGTTCGGCGCCGACGTCGCGGCGAACCTGCGCATCCTTTACGGCGGCAGCGTTAAACCCGAGAACGTTAAAGAACTCATGGCCGAAGCGGAGATCGACGGCGCTTTAGTGGGCGGCGCGAGCCTCAAAGCCGAGGCCTTCGGCCCGCTGATCCGGTTCCGGGAATAAATCAAACGTAAGGTTGACCTGTCACCCGAGTTTATGTTATATTCCCGGCGAAGGAGCTGGAAATGGATACACTTCACCCTATCGCCATCGTCGCACACGTAATATTCGCGGTCGCGATGATCGCGGTCGTTCTGCTGCAGACCGGCAAGGGCGCCGGCCTCTCGGGCGTCTTCGGCGCCGCCGGCGCAGCGTCCGATTCCTTTTTCGGGGGTCGGGGGCCGGGGACCTTCCTGGCCAAACTGACGACCGTAGCGGCGATCATGTTCATGGTAACGTCGCTCGCGCTCGCGAAGCTGTCGTCGATGCCCCGCGGCGGCCGTTCGGTCATGGAAGATAAAAAAACAAAGACCGAGGAGAAGGTTCCGGCAAGGCCGAAGCCTAAACCGAAAACCCCCACGGAGTAACGAGCCAGCAAAGCGAGAAGGCCGCGACGACGCGGCCTTTCCGATACCGTTTCCCGATGAGCGATTCTTTTCTCCTGGGCGCCCACGTCTCGATAGCGGGGGGCGTGCACCTCGCGGTAGAGCGGGCCGCCGCCCTCAAGTGTACGACCTTCCAGATTTTTCCCTCGAACCCGCGCGGCTGGCGTCAGAAATCGCCCGAGGCCGCGGAAATAGGCCGATTCCGACGCGAGCTCGAGCGCCGACGCTACGCGGTATTCTTCGTCCATATGCCCTACCTCCCGAACCTCGCCTCGCCCGACGACGCGCTTTACGAAAAATCCGTGGCGACGCTCGTGGACGCCGTCGAAAGGACGGAGGGCCTCGGCGGCCGGTATCTCGTGACGCACCTGGGGAGCCACCGGGGCGCCGGGCCGGCCGCGGGAAGAGAGCGCGCCGCGGCCGCGATACGCCGCGCCCTCCGGGAGACTCGCGGCGCCGGCGTTACGATATTGATGGAGAACTCGGCCGGCAAGTCGAACCAGGTGGGTACTACGTTCGCGGAGCTGACGGCGCTGTATCGTAAGCTCGGCAAAACGGCGCAGCGCCGCGTGGCCCTGTGCGTCGATACGTGCCACGCGCACGCCATGGCCTACGACCTCTCCGCCGAAGGCGACGGCCTCGCGCGCCTGCTCGCCGAGGTAGACGGCTTCATCGGCGCAGGCCGCATCAAGCTCCTGCACTTAAACGACGCGAAAGGGGCCGCCGGGAGCGGCCTCGACCGCCACGAGCACATAGGCCGGGGGACGATAGGGCGCGACGGGTTCAAAAGGATAATAAACCACCCGCTGCTTCGGCACGTCCCGATGGTGCTGGAGACGCCGCAACGGGAAGGTTGGGACCGGAAGAATTTAAGGGTCGTTAAGAGACTCCGGAAGTAGTAAAATACCCGGCGATAGATATGATTTCAAAATCCTTCTACTTTGGTTCGGTTTTAGCCGGCGCGACGGCCGTCGATACGGTAAGTAGATATCTGCGGCCCGTAGCTATGAGTCGTAATTACCCGAGAGCAACGAATACCTGAAAGTGAATCGACGCTTAACCTAATACCCGGGGTCGAACGGAAGGTAGAATGCGTACGCTGTATACTTTTTTAAAAACGGCGGCGGCCTATGGCCTCGCTCTCAGCGCAGTTGAGACGTTGATTATGCTCGCCGGGCACGGCGGGCAAGCTCCGGCCGGCACGCGGGCCGTCGTTTACGCGGCTACGGTCGTAATCGATTCGGCTACAGTCGTAATTTTCGCCTTAGCGCTTTACGGCGGCGTTTCCGCCCTCGGGAAAGTATTGCCGGTTCTCAGGAATCGTGCCGCGGCGCTGGCCGAAGTAGGGTTGGTGTGGGTAATATTAACGGTATGCGCCGTTTTACTAATCAGGAAAGAACTCGTTTCGGGCTTGCCGGTAACTCACCCCTATAAGTTAGGCGCTTTCGCCGCATGCGGAGTGGTCGCGCTCGCCATAGCCGCCGGGTGGCGGGCCATTAGAGATAAGCTCGCGAGGAAACGGGTCTTGATAGCGGCCGCGGCGGCCGGCTTCATCGCCGGCGCGGTGCTTTTCGTCGTACCGGAGGTTAAATGGGCCGCCAGACCCAAAGGTTTAGGGCCGGACGTGATATTCATATCTCTCGATACCGTCAGGGCCGACCACTTAGGGTGCTACGGGTACGACCACGATACGACACCCCATATCGACGCGTTAGCGCGCGAGGCCATCCTGTTCGAGAACGCGATATGCGTCCAACCTACTACAAATCCCTCCCACGTGAGCATGTTCACCGGCCTGTACCCGGCGCAGCACGGCGTCGTCTCCAATTTCGTTCCGATGCGGTCCGACGCCCCCACAATCTCGGAAATACTCGCGGCCCACGGCTACGAAACCGCCGGCGTTACGGGGGGCTTCCCGTTGGACCGCCGTTTATCGAACTTGGGTCGCGGGTTCCGATTCTACGACGACTATATCAACCCGTATTCTTATTTCCGGCACACCCTCCTTTATAGGTTCGCGGTAATTATTAATAAAAAGTTATACGGCGCGGTGCGCCCGGCGCCCACGGTAACGGC
>DATKXQ010000213.1:0-2876 GCA_035528975.1 bacterium | reverse complement strand
AGCGGCCCACGACGGGCCCACGTTATTTTGTCTACAGGCCATTATACCGGGGGCGGCCTCCCGTGTCAACATATTTTTTTAGGTTTCCTCGCCGGCCCTCGGGCTGTATCGCCCCGGGCCGGGGGGCGGCGCCGCGATAGTCGGCGTGCTTTTAGCCGGCACCGCCGGGTGGGTGGTCCCGCTGGAAGTCGGCGACGACCATCCCGCGCTCGCGAATTACTCGATCAACAACGTCCCGCCGAACTACCACGGCCCGTTGCTCAATATCGATTCCTACGCCGGCAAGGGCGTAGTGGTCGTGCACTGGAAGGCCTCTTGAGGCCAGTGCGTTACCGAGCTGGGTCAGCTCGAGAGTCTCTACAACCGCTACCATAACGAAGGCGCGGGCGTAGAAGTCATTTCGTACGACGGCTGGGACGACGCTTATACGCAGTATCGGTATAAGTACGAATACTTCGGCCGCACGCTGCCGCAGGACTTCCTGGACGGCGAGACCAGCGATTTCTACAATTGGCGTATGCCCGGCAGCAGCTGGTACAGCCAGACGAGCGTCGTCGGCACGAACGGCAAGATCTACTGGATGGAAGCCTACAGCTTCAACGAAGCGGAGCTCCTCAAGGCCCTTCGCCGGACCATCAACGGCGACACCGCGGCGCCCTACTGCCACAGCCCGAGCCCGACGCCCGATTCTACCAACGTGGAAGTAAACACTAACATCAGCGTCAACATGAAAGACGACGGCTCCGGCGTGGACCGCGGTTCCGTCCAGATGTCGGTGACCGTTCCGGGCGATGCGGTCGTCCCCGGCGCACTTAACGTCACGGGGAATTTTCTCGACTTCCGGCTGGAGTTCGACCCGACCAGCCCGCTCCCGCCGAACACGCGCGTAACGGTCAAGGTCGACGGGAAGGACCTCTTCAACAACGCCATGACGAGCTACGAGTGGTCGTTCACGACGGGCGCCTCGAACATTTCGCCGACCTCGGTAGGGAAGATTAAGGGGTTGTTCTATTAACCGCTCGACAACGCGACAGGGGCCGGCGTTCCGGCCCCTTTTTTATTTCGGCAAGCCCATACGGGCGCGGCCGCGCCCCATACCTTAACAACGCCTTGACGCGGCCGAGGGAGGCCGGCGCGGTATGAGGGCTTAACAAGGGGCTTAAGCCCCTTGTCCCCCCAAGGGCGCACAGGTTTGCGCCCCTACCGGAACAGCGCCTTCACGCGGCCGAGGCCGCTACGCGCGCACGGCCATCGTGACGCGCGCCTCCGGGCAGACGTCGGCGCACAGGCCGCAGCCGTAGCACTTCTCGTCGGTGACGGCCAGCTTGCCGTCGGCTATCTCGCGGGCGCCGAAGTAGCACACGTCGACGCAGGTCCCGCAGCCGGCGCATGCCTCCGCGTCCGTGCGGGCGACGAACATCCCCTTGTCGCACTCCGACGTCTCCACTTCCGACCGGAAGTAGTAGCAGCAGTCGTCGCAGCAGAAGCATATCCCCTGGGTACGCGTTTTATCTTCCTCGTACCGGAAGGGCCGGACGACGAGGTGCTTGTCCTCCGCCTCCTTCATTATCCCGGCGACGAAGTCGGCGCTTACCTCGCGAAAATCCGAGCCAGTCCCGCCCATCTGCGGGTCGAAGAAGAGGCACACGTCGGCGCGGGAGCGTTGGCAGCCGGGCCCACCCTCGCGGCAGCCGCAGTTGGAGACCCAGAACTTGCCCGACGCGGCGATCAGCTCCTCCGCCTCCTCGCGCGTCGCGACGTAGTGGAAATGCAGCTCGTCATCTTTCATAATTAGACCTCCGAACGTTGACTATGCGAAAAAGGCGAGCCGGCGTCAAGGGGGAAAGCCTCCCGCGGCGTCGCTACGTTACGAAAGGAAATAAGAAGTCATATAATAAAACGCGCCGACGACCAACGGTAGTATTTGGACCGCGAACGCGAAGGCAAAGGGTAGCAGGATGGAAGATAAAAATATAATTATAAAAAACGCCGTGGCGTCGAATTTCCTCTCGGCAACGTCGTCCGGCGCAAGTTGCCGCCTCGCAACTAAAGCGAGGTAAAAAGGCGGCAACCACGCGAAAATCGTCGCCGCCAGGCCGACGTCGTAGCGTCGGGAAAAACACACCACTATCAGCGCCGCCGGCAACGCGGCAAACGACCCCCAGCGCACGGGCCGCCACGCCGGCGAGAGTTCCCTCTTTAACGCCCGGCCAAAATGATACCGTCGGGCGGTCGCGCCGCGGTACCGCGTTACGACGAAAGCATACAAGAGGAAGTAGGCCGCGGCGATGGCGGCGGCGACGGCGAGGTAATGGCTTATTATGAAACTCCATACCCGCGTAGGCTCTTCGGCCCGGTTATAAAACGCCAAGCCGCCAACGGCGACGGCCGCCAAGAGAGAAGCGGGCCAGAAGCCGAAGACCACCGCCACGTCGAGTAGTTTCCTTTTCGCCTCCTCGGTCGCCGGCACCGCGGCCCGTTGGAGGGCATACGGCGCGCGAAGTAAAAAAGACGCGTTAATCCACAACGCCGCTACGTAAAAAGCGGTTAGCGCCATACGGCTCAGGTCGCCGGGTTGGTCGATAAGCTCATACAGGAAAGAGGCGACGACGAAAACGGCTACGTAACTGGCTATGCGAAAATACTCCCGCAGCGGGACCGGCGACAAATCACGGTTAGAGGTAAAAGCCTTAAAAAGAGGGTAGGCCGAAGCCGCGAACCACAACGCCGCGAGGGCCAGCCACGGGTACGGGAAAAAAAAGAGTAGGCCGGCGTACGCCGCCGCCGCCGTGGCGTACCATATTACGTAAACCGACCTGGGTACTTTGGCCTCCGCCTCCATCACGTAAATATGCGAAAACGGCGCCGCGGCGTCA
>DATKXQ010000212.1:0-3898 GCA_035528975.1 bacterium | reverse complement strand
CGACGCCGCGTCCGCGGAAATAGTCTTCCATCGCGGCCGTGTTCGCCACTACGCCGTCGGCTTCCTTCAATACGCGCGCCTCGAGGAATCGATTGACCCGGCGGCCGACGGGCCAAACGCCCCGGCGCAAATGGTGCGCGCTCCACATGTCGCGGAAGTCCGCTACCCACCGGCAACCCGTCAGGTCCTGCAACCGCCGCCCCACGAGGTGGCACGACTCGGGCGGCGACGTCGTCAACACGACGTCGAAGGGCCTCTGGCGGGCGAGCCGCGCCGCGCGCGCCGCCGCGAACGGCCACCACAGCACCTGCTCGTCGGGCTGGAACAGCTGACGGCTTACGCCCTTGTAGAAGCGGCCGGCGGCGGAGACCGGCGCGGGGGCCCGCCGGGCGATATCCTCCAGCTCGGCGAAACTCTCTACGGGCGGAGAGGGGGGCGGCGGCCGCCACCCCAACAACCAGTTCAACCTCAGCGGCTCGAGGCTCCCCGCCCGGTGGACCGGCACCCCTTCCAATTCGTCCAACAGCGACGGGTCGTGCGCGTGGTACCGAATGTCCTTTACGGTCAAAACGTCGACGTCCCAACCGAACTCCCGGAGGTAGCGCGCGAACTTGACGGGGCGGTGGACGCCGCCGCTTCCCAGCGGCGGGAAGTTGTGCGCCACGACGAGGACCCGTTTTTTATCCGGCTGCGACATCGTCGAATAACCCGGCCAGCTCGGCCGTAAGGCGGCGCCGCTCGAAGCGTTCCAGGCCGGCGGCCGCCGGCCGCGGCGCGCGGCCCCGGCCGTCGTAAAACGCCTCCAACGCGGCCGCGGCGCCGTCGACGTCGTCCGGCGAGACGACGACGCCGGCGTCGAACTCCCGGACCAGCGCCGCCGCCTCGCCCTCCGGCGGGACGAGCGCCAGAATAGGCCGCCCCGCCCGCAAATACTCGAAGATCTTCCCCGTCAACGTCGTCCCCGCGCCCGGCGACGCGCCGATGATAAGCAGGTTCGCGTCCGCGGCCCGCATTACGCGCACGGCCTCGCGGTGCCCCAGCACCCCCAGGGCCTCGACGCGGACGCCGCTCGCCGCCGCGCGCGCCAAAACCTTCCGGCCGACGGGGCCGGCGAAACGCGCGACGAACTCGCCCGCGCCCAATCCCCGCCGTCGGGCGAAACGCGCCGCCGCCGCCAGAAAGGTCCAGGGCATCCGGCCGCCGTACAGCTGGCCGGAATACGCGACCGCAAACGGGCCGGCGGCCGCGGGGATATCCTCGCCGAAATCCTCCTCGTCGTAGCCGTTCGGGATGAGGGCGACCCGTTTTCCGCCGGGAAGCCGGCGCCGGTACGACGCGGCCATCCCCTCGGTTACCGCCACCACGGCCTCCGCCGCGCCCAGCGCCGCCGCCTCGGCGCGCGCCGTCCGCCGCCGGTGCCACGGCGTCGGCGCCTTGTCGAAGGGATTGTCCGCCCAGGCGTCGCGGTAATCCAAAACCAGCGGCACGCCGGCCTCGCGCGCGAGCCGCGAAGCAACGACGTGCGAGGTGTAGGGCGGCGCCGTGGAAAATATCACCTCTACATCGTGCGCCGCGAGGAGGCGCCGCGCCTCGTCGTACGCGGGACGCCCGAACCAGCTGTATACGTCGGGGAACGAGAAAAACCGTCGCAGCCCCCGCGAAAGCCGGCGCGCCCCGCGGGCGGCGACGTTCCCGGACGGCGGCCGGTAGTCGCCTGCCCCGTCGGCGCCCCGGCCCAAAATGCGTCGCGGCCCCACCCGCCGCACGAGCGCGGCCGCCCCGACCTCGGCCGTCAGCGACTCGTCCCGGACGTGATAACCGCCCGCGCCGGCCACGACCAGCGGCCGCCACCCGAACGCGGGCAAATATTTCGCGAACTTGAGCGCCCGCAGGACGGCCCCGCCGCCCATCGGAGGGAAAAAATAGGAGAGGAAGAGTACGTCGCGCATATAAATGTAAAAGCCGGCGGCGCCCGGCCGCCGGCGTCGCGGGGTTACCGGCCGGGCGCTAACGTACGCCGTCGGGCTCGACGACGTGGTACGACTTCAGCTGCGCCAGGAAAGTATACCGGGCCGCGTTCGGGACGGCTAGCTCGTCGCCCGTGTACTGCACGAAACCCTTATGCGGCTTAAACCAGCCGTACTGGACGTAGTCCGCCTCGACGTCGCCGCCCTGGGTCATGTGGAACGTGGCGTAGACCGTCCGCCGGATCTTGTAGCACTCCTCGAACGTCCCCATGGGTAACGTGAGGTCCTCTTTCGTTACGACGTTCCGGACGATCTCGACGTCCACGTTGTCGTCGCGGCCGTCGTTGTCCACGTCCGCGGGCAGGCCCAGGCAAAGCGGCGAGAGCCGCAACTGCTTGGCCTCGGACCAGCTGCGGTTCACGCGCAGCGGGTAGATCAGGTACGCCCACGCCGGCTCGAAGTATACGCCGCCCGCCATACGGCCGCCCGCGTAGAACTCGCGCCCCAGCGCTTCCACGTAGTTCTCGTCGTCGTCGTAGAGGAAGCTCACCTCGTACTCTTCGCCGCCGGCCTCGAAGCGGACGAGTTTCTGCGCGAGCCGCGAACCCACGACCGCCTCGCCGTCGAAGGTCTCCGTGAACTCGAAGGGCTCGCCGTGGGGGACGTTGTTGAGGTAGCGCTGGTAGTCGTACGTCCACGTCGAGCCGTCGCCGTTGGGGAAGTAGAGGGTATCGCGGCCGTTGTTTACGTCCGGCGGCTCGTCGACGTTGCTGCACGCCGGCGACAGCGCGACCGCCGCCGACGCCGCTAGTAATAGCTTCCTCATATACGTAATAAGGGCCTTCGCCGGCCCTCGTTTCGCGCCCGAAGGGATTCGAACCCCCAACCTACGGATCCGTAGTCCGTTGCTCTATCCAATTGAGCCACAGGCGCATATTAATTATATTTTACCAAATTAAGGGGTTTAAGGCAAGAGCCGAAGGGGAAGGCCGCTAAAAATGAACCTGTAAGCCGTACCATATAGTCTGGCTTGTATGTACGTCGTTGCCGCCGCCGTAATCGCCGTGCCAGGTAAAGGCGGCGTCGTAACCGACGGCCAAAGCCGTGCGGGGCACGACGTAGAATTTGACGCCCAGGCGCGGCATGACGCCGTCGCCGGGGAAGTCGCCGAGGAGGCCCCAGAACCCCAGGTACGGAGCCCAACTTCCGCGGTCGAAATGATAATCCGCGCCGCCGCGGACGCCCCCGCTCGAGATCGAGCCCCACTCCCCGGCCCATACCTTGCTTATTGTTATGCCACCCCCCAGCCATAAGCCGCGTTTGACGAAGCCCCCGAATTCCGGGGAGAGCGAGAACGTCCCCCACGAATCGCCGGGACTGGCCGTGGACGAATAGCGGTGCCAGCCGCCCGCCGCCAACCCGAACGTCAGCGTCCCGCGGTCCAAGAGCGGGTTGGTCTCCTCCGCCCCCGGGGCCGAGGTGAACGTCGAGGCCACTATGGCCGCCAGCGTTAAAAAGCGCAATTTCATTCGACTATCTTACCCGTGCCTTTAAAAAAGAACCTGCATCCCGAAAGCAATGCTGTGCCGCGACATCAATTCCGTTATTTTAGAGGACCCCGAGCCGTACGTCTCGAGTCGCCCCTGATAGCCGTAACCGATCCACAGCAGCGTCTGGGGCGCCAGGAAAACCTTGCCGCCGAAACCGGGCCCCGCTACCGGGTAAACGTCGCCACCCTCGGGGTCGTAATCCAGGCCTCCCGTGAACCGGAAATAAAACGCGAACCAATCGTTAACCGCGGGGTCGACCTCCACGCCTCCCAACCACTGCAAGTGCGAGTAATATTCGTCGTCGTCGAAGGCAAATATCCCGGAGTACGCCAGGGCCGTAATCACGGCGAAGCGGCCGGAGAGGAAATACCCGAATTCCGG
>DATKXQ010000211.1:0-8102 GCA_035528975.1 bacterium | reverse complement strand
CGTCCCCGGTATACGATCCAATTTACGTAATACGGCCCCTCCTCAGCGGGGTCGGCCGCGCACCAGAGATAGTGGGTTAGCTCGCCGCCCGGGCCGTCGTTATAACCCAGGCCGAAGCCGTTGGCGGCCCATATCGTTTCCGCGCGCGTAATGTCGGGGGGCGTAAGGTTGCAGGAGCCGTGGCCTCGCGCGCGCCGCAGACGTGCCGCGTGGAGTTCGGCCCAATCTCCCGGCCCCAGGCGGCGGGGCACGCGGAACGCCGCTTTCACTTTCAAGCGCGCCGGGTCGAAAGAGAGCCGATGCTCGTAACCGCCCGAGCCGAAACCCAGCTTGTCGTAGTAACCCTGCTCGAACATGCCCAGGCCCGCGACTAACGCCCCTTCCGCGGCGTCGGCGGCCACCGCGGCGGCCGTCAATTTCTTCGCGAGTCCCTGCTTGCGGGCGATGCGGCTCGTCGTAACCGCGGTGACGCAGGAAAAAGGCAGGTCCTCCTCGAGATAGCGGATATCGCCGGGAGCCGTAAGGGCCAGGCACTCCGCTTCGCCGTTCACGTCGGCGACGAGTGCCCGGCCGCAGCCGATAAACAGGTCCATGGCTTCCTCGTGGCTTTTCTTACCCGCCTCCAACCAGCCGGTCTCGCGCCAGATGCGGTGGGCCGCTGCTTTATCTCGCGCCTCGTCGTAAGGCCGAAATTCCATGTCGACGTTCTCCTTCGCCGATAGAACGAAAAACGCTGACCCTCGCGGGTCGAATCGTCGCGATTATATATGCGTTTCTCGCCGGCGTCAACCCGGGACCGACTTCAACTAATCTGTGAAACCGATATTCTTAACGTATTTTCTCAGGCCGACGTACACTCCGAGTTCTTACGTGTTTTCGAGGATTTTCGGCCTGATTTTTTTCTTTCCGAAAAGGGCATTTTTTACTTGACAATTCTCGGCACTTTTGATTTAATGTCCGTGGTGGGAAATTGTGGTGAAATGTGGTAAAAATGACGGAACTGATTCTTAAGAAAATACTTATATGCGCGAGACCGACGACATAGGAGAAATGAGCGTAGACCCGAGCCGTTGGTCATTCGGGTTTAACGGCCAGTACCGGCATTCCCTGGACGAAAAGGGGAGGCTCAGCGTCCCGGTAAACTTCCGCCGCGACGCCGCCGGTAACGCCATAGCCCGTTTTAAACTGACCGTCGGTTTCGAGCGGTGCCTCTTCCTTTTTCCCGCCGAATATTGGAAGGCGGTAGTGGAACCCCAGCTCTTGCAGTTGCCGATCATGGAGCGGGAAGCGCGCCTCGTCACCCGGATGCTTTTGAGCCGCGCCGCGGATTGCGACCCCGACCGCCAGGGTCGCATTATGGTCCCGGCGCCGCTGCGCGAGTACGCCGGCGTGGGCGGCGAGGCCATAGTCAACGGCATGTACAACCGCGTCGAGATTTGGGGCGTCGAGAAGTGGCTCGCGTACGAGGCGGAGGCCGTCGAGGCGTTCGAAGATATGGCGGCGCGTTACAGGATTAAGTTCTAACGATGAGTCGGATTCCCGCGAGCGCGGATACGCTATTCGGCCCGGCCGGCAACCGCGAGGGCGCCGCCGCCCCGGGCCACCGGCCCGTGATGGCGGAGGAGGTATTGGCGGAGCTCGTCCGGCGGTACGGCGGCGTGTTCGTCGACGCGACCGTAAACGGCGGCGGCCACGCCGCGAGGTTCTTGACGGTCCTGCCGCCCGACAACGTCTACGTGGGGTTGGACCTGGACGCCTCGGCGCTCGAGCGTGCTCGCCGTCGCCTGGGCGAGTTCGGTTCGCGCGTGATTCTCAAGCGGGACTCTTTCGCGCGGCTGGCCGGGGCCGCCGAACCTTTTGCCGGCCGCGTCACCAACGTCTTTTTCGACCTCGGCCTCTCCCGCGACCAACTCGCGGACGAGAACCGCGGTTTTTCTTTCCGGGCTTCGGGGCCGCTCAACATGCGCTTCGACGGCGACCCTGACGAGTTGACGGCCGCGGACGTCGTAAACACTTCCGCCGAGGCGGAATTGGCGGATATCATCTACGAGTTCGGCGAGGAACGGCGGGCCCGCGCTATCGCCCGGGCCATAGTGGCGCGCCGCAAGGAGAGGCCTTTCGACGACGCCGCCGACCTCGGCGAGGTGGTGGCGAAGGCGGCCGGCGGCCGCCGCGGCCGGATCCACCCCGCCACGCGAACGTTTCAGGCGCTGCGCATTTTCGTGAACGACGAGCTGGCCGCGCTCGCCCGGGCCTTGCCCGAGGCCGTGAAGGTAATGGCTCGCGGCGGAAGGTTGTTCGTTATCTCCTACCATTCGCTCGAGGACCGCGTAGTAAAGCTTTTCTGCCGCGAGGCCGGCGAGAGAGAAGAATTGAAAATCCTTACCCCCAAACCCCGCAGGCCGAGCGCGGGGGAAGTGCGCGCCAACCCTCGGAGCCGAAGCGCGCGCCTCCGCATGGCCGAGAAGGTGTAGCGTGTCGGACGTTCACTATCGACCGCCGACGATAGACGTCAGGTTTAAGCCCGGGAAGCGCCGCCGCATATACTTTTGGGCCGCGGGCGCGACCCTCGCGGTTTTGGCGTCGGCTTTCCTGTATTTATGGCAGTACGTGTCCATCCTCGAGCTCAACTACGAGATAGCGAGGCGCCAGCGCGAATTGGACCAGGCCTATCAGGAGAAAGTGGTTTTGAAGTCGGACCTGTATCGCCGGCGCTCGATGGCCGAGATCGACGAGATAGCCCACGAGAAGCTCGGGTTGAGGCCGCCGGCGCCCGGGCAAATCGTAGTGGTCGAGGACGAGGAATGAGGCCGGGCCGCAAAATCCGTTTCGCGTCGCTCTACGTTTTCTTCGCCGTCGTTTTCGGCGCCGTACTCGCACGCCTGCTGTGGGTGCAAATCGTACACCACGATTTTTACGCGGAGGTCGCGTTCGAGCAACAATACGGAAGGAGCCACCTCCCCGCGGCGCGGGGCGTCATCTACGCCCGCGACATGAGCCCCTTGGCGATGAGCCGGCCCGTGTACGATATTTATTGCATCCCGCGGCTCGTACAGGACGACCGGGCCGTGGCGCGCATGCTGGCGCCCGTAATCGAAATCGAAGAAGCCGAAATCGAGCGCAGGTGCGGCTCGGCGGCCGACAGCGAATGGCTCGCCCGCGAGGTTCCCCGGCCGGTCGCCACGAAAGTATTGGCCTTGGGTTTGCAGGGTATATTCGCCCGGCCGAGCGAACGGCGTATTTACCCCGAAGGCAAATTGGCCTGTCACGTACTGGGTTATCTCGGGCCGCGGGACGGCTCGCGGGCCGGAGCCGAAAGTACGTTAGACGTCTACCTGGAGGGTTTGCCCGGGTTCTTCGACGGCGGAGCCGACGCCGCGGGGAGGACGCTCCCCGACCTCACCGACAACTTCGTTCCGCCGATGAACGGGTTGGGGTGCGTCCTCACCATCGACAAGTGGTGCCAATACGTATCCGAACGCGAACTCGCGGCGACGTGCGAGCGGTACGACGCCGAGTCCGGCGCGGCCCTCGTGATGGACCCCCGCTCCGGCGAAATCCTGGCGATGGCGTCGTACCCGACGTACGACCCGAACGGCTACGGCGACTACCGGCCCGAGTGTTGGCGCAACAACGCCGTTACGTGTTCGCTGGAGCCCGGGTCCATCGTAAAGCCTTTCCTGGTAGCGGCGGCGCTCGAGGAGGGCGTCGTTTCGACGCGCGATATATTCGACTGCTCGAAAACCGTTAAGATGGGTCGGTACAGCATAACCGACGTGAAGCCTTGCGCCGAGCCCCTCACGTTGGCCCAGGTGATCGAACGCTCGAGCAATATAGGCGTGGTGCACATCTCCCGCAAGCTCGGCGGCCGCCGTTACTACGAGTACTTGCGGAAGTTCGGCTTCGGCGAGCGCACCGACGTCGAGCTCCCCGCGGAAAACCCGGGCATAGTACGCGCGGCCGAATTCAACAGGCCGCTGGGTCGCGCCTTCGCCAGCTTCGGCCAGGGGTTTTCCGCGACCCCCCTGCAGATAACGACGGCGGCTTGCGCCCTCGCCAACGGCGGAACGTTGGTAAAACCGCTGTTAGTTTCCGCTATCGTCGACGAAAACGGCCGGACGGTGCGTCGCTTCGAACCGGAGGTTCAGCGGCGCGTCGTATCGCCGGAGCACGCGGCCGACGTGTTGCGGATGATGGAACTCGTGGTCGAGCGCGGCGGCGGCAAGTTGGCTCGCTTGCCGGGGTATCGCGTCGCCGGGAAAACCGGGACGTCCGAAATAGCCGACCCCCGCGGCCGCGGTTACGTGCCCGGCGCCTACCACTCGTCCTTCTTGGGGATATTCCCGGCCGACGCCCCCCGCGTCGTAATCTTCGTTACGATACGGAAACCGAAATCGGATTTCTTCGGCGGCGTCGTGGCCGCGCCCGCCGCCGCCCGCATAGCGGCCGACGTCCTTCCGGCGCTGGACGTGCCGCCGGCGGGGGGGCGCGAGTCGGTGCTTCCGCCGCCGCCGATCCGCCGCGTCGGCAGCGTTACTTTCCGAGACGTGCCGGCCGCGACGGCGATAAAGCGCCTCAGCTCGGAGGGCCTCCGGGCCCGGCTCGACGGAAGAGGGTCGCGCGTCCTGTGGAGTTCGGCCGACAACGGCCCCCTTCCCGAGAAGGGGAGCGTCGTATTGATTAAACTCGCCGCCGGGGAACGCGTTATGCCGGACGTCGTGGGCCTGTCGGTGCGGGAGGCCATGCGGCGGCTGGGTCCTTTGGGGGTGGCGACCTCCTTTACGGGGACGGGCGGTTGGGTCGCGGCGCAATCGCCCGCCGCCGGAACGGAGCTCGCCGGCAAGTGCAACCTTACGCTGGCCGCGGATGCGCCGGCCCGGGTGCGGCTCGTAACGGGTCCGGGCGAAGATATTCCGCCGGCCGCCAAAACCACGATAGCCGGGTGATGTCGTGAGCGTTAATTGGACGTTGCGGCAGGTAAAAGATTTCGTCAACGGCGAACTGCTGTATGGTTCCGATGACCTTGCCGTAACGGGTGTAGGCACCGACAGCCGTACGATTTCGGCGGGCGATATTTTCGTCGCCCTCCGGGGAGAACGTTTCGACGGTTCCGACTACGCGGCCGACGCCGCGGCGAGGGGCGCGGTGGCGGTGCTCGTATCGCGGGAAGTGCCCGAGGCCGTACCTCAAATTTTAGTCGGCGACACCGTCGAGGCGCTGCGGGTTTTGGCGCGGGCCCGGCGGGCCGAGTTCCGGGGGCCCGTAGTAGCCGTTACCGGTTCGTGCGGCAAGACTACGACCAAGGACCTGATCGGCGAGGTTTTGGCGCGTAAGTACCGGGTGCGAGTTGCGCCCGAGAACTACAACAACGAGATAGGCGTGCCGCTGTCGATACTGGCGCTGCAGGAGGACGACGACGTGTTGGCGCTCGAGCTGGGCGTGAGCGCGCCCGGCGACATGGCGCCGCTGGGAGAAGCGGCGGAGCCGACGGTCGCCGTCTTCACCAACGTCGCACCGACCCACCTGGAATTTTTCGGCGACGTAGCGGCGGTGCGCCGCGAAAAGATGGCGCTGCTCAACTACGTCCGGCCGGGGGGGACGGCCGTCCTCAACGCCGACGACCCGCTCGTGGCGGCCATGGCCGCCGAACTCGTCAACGGCCTCAAGGTAATCACCTTCGGCACGGCGCCGGATGCCGACGTCAAACCGTTGGGCCTCACGCTCGACGGTTTCCGCGGTTCGCGGTTCGAACTCGAGGGCGGCGTGGGAGTCGAGCTGTCGTTGCCTGGCGAGTACAACGTTGCAAACGCTCTCGCCGCGGCCGCCGTAGGCCGGGTGTTGGACGTGAGCGCCGAAGACGTCGCCGCGGGCCTGAGCGCGTACCGCGGTCGGGACCTCCGCTCGCGGGTCGTCCGGGACGAGGCGGGCGTGACTTATTTTATAGATTGTTACAATTCGTCTCCCCAGGCGGCGAAGGCGGCCCTCGGCTTCGTGGCGGCCGCCCCCGTCGAAGGGCGTCGCGTGGCCGTCCTGGGAGACATGCTGGAGTTGGGCGCGTTCGGCGAGGCCGCCCACCGGGGAGTGGGGAAATTCGCGGCCGAAGCCGGTTTCGACTTGGTCGTCGGCCTGGGCGAAGGAGGTCGCACCATAGTGGAGGGGGCCGGCGCCGCGGGTATGGCTCCGGCGGCGACGCGGTGGTTCGCGCATAAAGAGGAACTGGCCGCCTACTTGTCCGGCGAGCTTCGGCGAGGCGACGTCGTTTTACTGAAGGCGAGCCGCGGCGTGCGCCTGGAGGAGATACTGGAAACGGTCGGCGTCCAAGGAGGTTAGTCCGTGCTCTACCTTCTGCTGTACCCGCTGCATACGGACGTATCGTGGCTCAACCTCTTCCGCTACGTAACGTTCCGCGCCGCGTACGCCGCGGTAACGGCGTTCCTGATAGCGTTCCTGTTGGGGCCGCCGTTGATCAAATTGCTGAAGCGGAAAATGGTCGAGGAGATCATCCGGGACGAGGTGCCGCGGAGTCACCTCCAGAAAGCGGGTACGCCGTCGATGGGCGGCCTGCTGATCCTGGCGGCGATAATCGTCCCGACCCTATTATGGGCCGACATCTCGAGCCGGTACGTCATCGCGGCGCTGGTCGTTACCGTGGCGCTGGGCGCGATGGGTTTCGTCGACGATTATTTGAAGCTCGTCGCCAAGAAACCGCTCGGCCTTTTGGCCCGCTGGAAGTTCGTCGCCCAGTCGGCCCTCGCGCTCGCCATCGGCCTGTTCGTTTACTTCTTCCCGCTCGACAACGGCATGACCACCTGGCTGACGTTCCCGTTTCTGAAGAACGTCATCGTAGACCTCGGCGCCTGGTATATCCTATTCGTGATGATTACCGTCGTGGGTTCGACGAACGCGGTCAATCTGACCGACGGCCTCGACGGCCTCGCCGCCGGCGCCATGCTGTTCGCGGGCGCGGCGTACGCCGTGATGTGTTACGTCGTCGGAAACGTGAATTTCGCGGAGTACTTGCAGGTGATGTACGTCGTAGGCGGCGCGGAGCTGACGGTATACATGGCGGCGATGGTCGGAGCGCTGTTGGGTTTTCTCTGGTTCAACAGCTACCCGGCTCAGTTATTCATGGGGGATACGGGGGCGCTGTCTCTGGGCGGGGGCATCGGCACGGTGGCCATACTGGTAAAACAGGAACTGCTGCTCGTCATCGTGGGCGGCGCCTTCGTAATCGAAACGCTTTCGGTAATATTCCAAGTCGCCTATTTCAAGATTACGGGCGGCCGGCGTATTTTTAAAATGTCGCCGCTGCACCACCATTACGAGCTCGCGGGCCTGGCGGAACCTAAGATCACGGTTCGGTTCTGGTTGATTTCGGCGATATGCGCCGTCATCGGCCTTTCGACGTTAAAGATAAGGTGAGCACTTTTACGGACAAGTTGGAGGCCTTTCGGGGCCGCCGCATCCTGGTCGTCGGTTTGGGACGGTCGGGCGTGGCCGCGGCGAACGTGCTCGCGGCCGTGGCCGCCCGGGTGGTCGCGTGCGACGAGAAGCCGCTTCGCGAGTTGGAGAAGGCGGCGGCGGACCTTTCGTCTTCCGGCGTCGAGTTGCGCCCCGGCGACCAGCGGCCCGAGTTGCTCGACGGCATCGACCTCCTGGTGCGGAGCCCCGGCGTACCCTGGGAAGCGCCGCCGGTGGCCGCGGCCCGCGAGGCCGGCGTCGAGGTCATCGGCGAGTTGGAGCTGGGGTATCGGCTCCTCGTTACGGACCGCCTCGTCGCCGTCACCGGTTCCAACGGTAAGTCGACGACGACGGCGCTTTTGGGCGAGGTGTTCCGGCGGGCGGGCGAGGGCGTAGTGGTCGCGGGGAACATCGGCGTCGCGCTGACGGCCGCCGTGGCCGGGTTAAAAACCTCGGACGTTGTCGTCGTGGAGGTCTCTTCGTTTCAGATGGAGGACGCCGTAACGTTCCGGCCGCGGGTGGGCGTTCTGCTCAACCTGGCGCCGGACCACCTCGACCGCCACGGCACCGCGGCCGAGTATTACCGCTTGAAATGCCGCCTGTTCGAAAATCAAACCGCCGACGATTTCGCCGTCCTGAAC
>DATKXQ010000210.1:0-6481 GCA_035528975.1 bacterium | reverse complement strand
AATGGGCGCGGAACCTGACTATCATACTTTGCCGTACGCTTTGCCGCGAGACGACGTTATTTCAAGCCTTCGGCCCCAGCGGTAATCTCCAACAGCTCTTTCGTTATGGTAGTCTGCCGGGCCTTGTTGTAATCGAGCCTTAGAGTGCCCAACATATCCTCGCAGTTGCGCGTCGCCGCGTTCATCGCCACCATCCGGGCCCCGTGCTCCGACGATATGTGTTCTTGCAATATGCGCCAGACCTGCACGTTGACGTACAGCGGCAACAATTCGCTCAGGACCATGTCGCTGTCGGGCTCGAATATGTACTCCAAGTACGAGCAGGCCGCCGGCACGAATTCCCCGCCCGGCTCGACCGCCTCCTCCGGCAGGAGCATGTCCGCGAGCCGTATGGGGAGGACCGACCGCACGTTGACGGCTTGCGTCCCGGCCGAGAAGAAATGGTGGTAGAGGAAGTCCACGCGGTCGGCGTCGCGGGCCAAAAACGCGCCTATCGCCGAACGGCCGATGTCCCGCGCATCCTCGTACGTAACGCCGGCGAAAAGGCCGGTATATTTCTCCAGTATGTGGAACCCCTTGCGCCGGAAGTAATTATAACCCTTCCCGCCGATGCAAATCATGTCGGCGTATCGGCCGGTCTTTTCCCGAAGATCTTCCTGGTGCGCCGCGGCGCGCCTTATAACGTTCGAGTTGAAGGGGCCGCACAAACCCCGGTCGGACGTGATGACGACGAGGATGGAATCGCCGTCGCCCCGGTCCGCCAGCAGGGGGTGGTACGCCGGTTCGCTGCACGTGGCGAGGTGCGAGATGACTTCGGCGAGGTGCGCCGCATACGGCCTCATCGCCATCAGCGCCGCCTGCGCGTTGCGCACCTTGACGGCCGATACGGTCTTCATCGCCGCGGTTATCTCGCGGACCTTCTCGACCGAAACGATGCGCCGCCTTACGGCCCTCAACGTAGCCATTACTTAACCGTCATCCCGCGTTCCAGAACCGGCCCTTGCCCTTCGCCCTCCCAGGCGGTTCCCCAGTAAACGCTATCGTAATTTATATTGGAACCTTCCGCCGTCACGGCGCCGGCCGCGTAACCCACCCGGTAGTCGCCGGGCGTGGGCGGGGCCCGCATAGTTAACGTTACGACGTAGTCCTTTCCAACGTATTCTATCGGGTCGTACGTTTCCGGCGTTACGAAGTATACCCACGAATAACCGGGGCGTTCCGGCAAATCGCCCGGGCGGACGGCCGCGGTCTCGTCGAGCCGGCCTTTCGCCGCGCCCTCGTACGCGGCCTTGAGTACTTCAGCCCCGTCCGGTATCGAAACGGCCACGACGCCCGCGAAAGTGAGCCTCTCCACGTCCTGTAACCCGGCGTACGAGCGGAGCTCTACCGCCACCTCGAACTTCTCCCCCGTTTCCACTTCGCCCGGCTGGACGACGTCTTTAATATTCAAGCAGGACGCCGCGCACCATAGCGCCGCCCCGGCCACCACCCGTATCGCCGCCCGACGCATTATTAGGCCCCGGCCTCTTCTTCTTGCGGCGTTTCCTCTTCGTCCCCGTCGTCCTGACGTAAATAGCCGGCCACGAAGGTGTTAGTCTCCTCGGTCAATTTCTCCTGAAGTTCTTTCGGCAAATCGCCGGTCTCCTTAATAGTGCGGCCGTATTCGGGGCGGACGGTCTGCATGTACTCCAATAACCTGTCGACGCACTCGCGCACCAATCCCAGCGGAACGGCGTCCAACGCCCCGGAAACCGCGGCGTTGATAACCAACACCTGGTCTTCCACCGGCATAGGAGAATACTGGTCCTGTTTCAATATTTCGACGACCCGCTCGCCCCGGTTAATCTGGTCGCGCGTCGCCCGGTCCAACTCGGTCCCGAATTGGACGAACTTCTCGAGTTCTCGGAATTGGGCGAGGTCGAGGCGCAGCATCCCGGCGACCTTCTTCATCGCCCTGTTCTGGGCGTGGCCGCCGACTCGGGAGACGGACAGGCCGGCGTTTATCGCCGGCCGGACGCCGGCGTAGAAAAGGCCGTCTTCGAGGTAAATCTGGCCGTCCGTAATCGATATCACGTTCGTCGGGATATACGTGGATATGTCGCCCGCCTGGGTCTCGATAATCGGCAGCGCGGTAAGCGAACCTCCGCCCATCTCGTCGGACAGCTTGGCGGCGCGCTCAAGCAGCCGCGCGTGCAAGTAGAATACGTCGCCGGGATAGGCCTCGCGGCCGGGAGGCCGGCGCAGCAGCAACGACAGCTGACGGTAGGCCCACGCGTGTTTGGAGAGGTCGTCGTAAACCACGAGCGCGTGCTTACCCTTATCCCGGAAATACTCGCCCATCGCGCAACCCGCGTACGGGGCGATGTACTGCAGCGGCGCGGGGTCGGACGCACCGGAGTGGACGACCGTGGTGTACGACATCGCGTCGTACTCTTCCAGCGTCTTTACGATCTTCGCTACCGTGGAGTTCTTCTGGCCGACGGCGACGTAGATGCACACGACGTCGGTGTCGTGTTGGTTGATTATCGCGTCGACGCAAATCGCGGTCTTGCCGATGCCTCGGTCGCCCAGGATAAGTTCGCGCTGGCCGCGCCCTATCGGCGTCATCGCGTCTATCGCCTTCAGGCCCGTCTGGAGCGGTTGATTGACCGGTTGCCGTCGGACGACGTTCGGCGCCTCGCTCTCCAGCGGACGGGTCTTTTCCCGGGGCACGGCCCCCCGGCCGTCGAGAGGTTCGCCGACCGGCGACACCACCCGCCCCAACAGCTCTTCTCCCACCGGGACTTCCAGTATCCGGCCGGTAGTACGGGCCGTATCCCCCTCTTTAATGCCCCGGTCGTCGCCCAGCACCACCACGCCGACCGTCGTCTCTTCGAGGTTCATCGCGATGCCGTAGATGCCGCCGCTGAGAAGTATCATCTCGTTGTACATCGCGTCCGAAAGGCCGTAGACCTGGGCGATGCCGTCCCCCACGCTCGTCACGATGCCGGTCGTCGTGACGTCGAGTTCCTTTCGAAAACGGCCGATCTCGGTCTTGAGTATGTCGCTAATCTCGTCAGGACTTATTCTCATAAGACGGCTCCCGCAGGCCGCTCCCCTTCTACGCGGACCCGGCCATGGCGTCTCGCATTTCGCCAAGGCGAGTAGCTAACGTCGCGTCTATAACGTGGTCGCCGATGCGCAGGCTCATTCCGCCTATAACGCCCTCGTCCAGCACGGTCTCGAGTTCGACCCGTTTACCGGTCATGCGCTCGACGGCGGCCGCGAGGCGTTCTCTTATATCTTCCGGGACGGGGACCGCCGACGTTACGTGCGCCGCCACTATCCCCTCGTCCCTGCGATATTCCTTTCGGAACTCGACGAACATGGCCGGCAAGAGCGCCAACCGCTCTCTCTCCATCAAGAATCGGAGGAAGTCCCGTACGGTTTCGTCGGCGACGATTTTCGCCACTACGTCCTTTTTCTCCGCCACCGGTATACCCGGGTGGACGAGCAACCGGCGCAACCCCTCGTTTTCGCGGAATAAGGCCGTGAAGACGCCCAGTTCCGTTAGCACGTCTTCCACTACGCCCCGGGCGTGGCTGAGCTTGTATGCGGCCCGGGCGTACCGCCGCGCGATTACCCCATCTCGCATCTTTAACTTAGGAGTCTACCCTTCTTTCCAGGGTATTCCGGCTTTCCAGTTCGGCCACGAACTTCTCGGCCAGCACGCGTTCGCGCTCCCCGGTCCGCGTATCCTCGAGTACGCGGCCGGCGACGGCAACGGCCATATCCGCTATCTGGGCTCGGAGCTTGGCCAGAGCTTGCGCTTCCTCGATGGTAATAAGTTCCTCGGCCTTCGCCAGTAGCGCCTCGGCCTGGCGCCGGGCCTGGCCCAGAAGTTCTTCCCGGTGACGGGCCGCCTCCTCGTTTACGCGCTTGATTATAGCGGAGGCCTCGTCTCCCACGTCCGCCATCTTCTTCTCGTATTTCGATTTGAGGCCGTCCGCCTCGGCACGCGCCTCCGCCGCCCGCGCCATGTCGCCCTCGATGCGCTCCCGCCGTTCGCGGAGGATAGGAGCGAGCAGCGATTTATAAATCACCGCGAGGACGACGGCGAAGATGACGAAAATCGCGAGTTGGTATAAGAATACGTTGAGGTTAAGTTCCAGCATCGCCTTTTAACCGAGCAAGGCCGTCAGCGGGTTCGAGAATATCAATAACAGCGCTACGACCAGGGTATAGATCGCGAGCGTCTCGATAAAGACGATGGCGAGTATCATGGGTACGAACAGCTTGCCCGAAGCTTCGGGTTGGCGAGCTATGCCGTTCAACGCCGCCGCGGCGGTAATCGCCTGCGAGAAGGCGGCACCCACGGCCGCGAAAGCCATCCCCGCCACCGCGAACAGGAGCACGGTCGAGAGGCCCTTCGCCGCCGCATCGGCCGACGTCGGCGCGCCCGCCGGCGCCGCGGGTTCCTCCGCCGCGCCGTAAGCGGCGGCCGCGGCGAAAGCCAGACTGACCAAACCGATTAGAAGCCACGTTTTTATGCTCATATCTTCAAAGCCTCCTTGAAACGTTCTTACGCGGCGACCCGCGCCTTTAATGGTCCTCCTCGCCCCATCCGACGGCCGCGCCGAAATACAGGATGGGCAGGAAAGCGAACACGAACGCTTGTAAAAAACTCGTAAGGGCCATGAGCGCGTATACGAAGGGCATCACCAATTGCGCCATGGCGTATTGCAAGTGGCCGCCTTCCAGCTTGAGGAACGGGAACAGATTGCCCGCGTTAACGACGAGATTATTCAACACGATGACGAACGTGTCTTCGCCGCGGATATTGCCGAAAAGACGAACGGTCAACGACAGCGGCCGGGAGAGCTCACTGAAGGTCTCGAGGATTAGAAATATCGGCCCGATCGCCAACAACGGACCCATCTTATGTCTGAAGTAGCGCTTAAAACCCAACTCCTTTATGCCGACGTAAAACGTCATAACGAACACGCACAACGCCATCGCGGCATTGACGTTCAGGTTGCTCGTCGGCGAGACGAACCCGGGTACCATCCCGGCCAGATTGGCGAACAATATATAGAGGAAAAGCGCCAGGCAAAAAGGCACGTATTTGACGATCTTCGGGCCCCCGATGTCGCGCAAAAAATTCTCCCCGACCTCGACCACGGCCTCGAGCATCATCTGGAGAATACGGGGTTTCAATTTCGCCCGACGGCATATTACGTAAAACGCCGCCAGTACGATCACCGCGACGATGAGGGCGTTCGTGACTACGGCCGCTTCGCCGTGATGAAGCCCGGGGAGCGGCAACCCCCATTCCAGGCCGACTTTAAGCTCTTCCATGCTTTAGGGAACCGGTCGGTGGTCGCTCGTTTTTCTTAAATAGTGGACTACCAGTAAAGCCGGAGCCGCAGCGGCCACCGCGAGCGCGCTCAACGCCACGGGGTAAACGTCGACCGCGTCCGACCATACCAGTACCGAAATCGCGGCCGTGGGTATCAACGCCTTCGCAACCAAGGCCGACACGCCGCGCAGTATCAGGCCCCGGCCCCCGCGCTTCGCCGCCTCCAGCCACGTGACGGAAAATATTACCAGGAATAAGAAATCCGCGGCGACCGCCCCCGCCCCCAAAAACGCGCCCAGAGCCCATCCGCCGCCGCCGTACAAAAACGCGCCGGCTACGACGGCCGCGACGGTAGCCGCCAAACCCCAGGAGAAACTCGTCGGGCAATATGGCGCGCGCAGGCTCGTCATCTCATCAAGCGCGGCGTTGCCCGCAGGACGATGTAAACGGCCGCGGCGATTCCGAACGCACTAAGCACGAGCGTGAAAGCCGGGGACGTCTTCAGCCATTTGTCCAGAAAATACCCCGCGAAGAATCCCCCGAACACGACCGCCATAAAAGTCCAAACCAGGTTAACGACGATCGCGGCGCTCCGGACGAACCGCCGACCGCGACTCGGGCCATTTTCCTCTATGAGCGACACTCCTGATACGGCGCTTAAACTGAGTCATTACCCCGCATTTTCGCCAAATATAACATTATAACCCTTTAAAAACAAGGGGAATTGAACCGTTACGGCTATAAAAAAGAGGGCTTGCGCCCTCTTTTAGCTCCGGAGCTTTATAATGTCGCTAGTTGTACAACGCTTTTACGCGCCCCAAAGACGTAGGCGCGATACCGGTCGGGTAAGGCTTTCCGCCGATATCCTTGCCGTTCTCGCCGGCGCCCCTGCACGGAGAAGTCTCCGTCAGGCCGAAGTCGTTATTGTTGTAGTCTTTGAAGAGAGGGTTGACGTGGATTTCGCCGGTGCCGGGGGATGGTACGAAACCGTACCATGTGCCGCCACCTCAACCCGGGCAAAAGTACATGTAGTTCCCGGACGTATTGTCCACGTCGTTGTAGAGGATCGTGCAGTTGTAATAGGAAGTCTGATACGCAGCGATGCCGTATCGCGCACTCCCGTAGATGATGTTGTTCTTGATC
>DATKXQ010000209.1:0-8009 GCA_035528975.1 bacterium | reverse complement strand
CGGCAAGTCGGCCCTCGTGCGCGCGCTGACGGGCGAAGACCCGGACCGTCTTCCCGAGGAGAAGGAACGCGGGATGACCATCGACCTCGGCTTCGTCCACACTGATTTCGGCGACGGCGTCGCGGCGACTTTCATCGACGTTCCCGGTCACGAGCGCTTCATCAAGACCGCGGTCGCGGGCGTGGCCGGCATCGACCTCGCCCTCTTCGTGGTAGCGGCCGACGAGGGCGTCATGCCGCAGACCCGCGAGCACCTGGCGATACTGCGGCACCTTCGCGTGGGGCGCGGCGTCGTGGCCGTTACCAAGGTCGACCTCGTGGACGACGAGTGGCGGGCGCTCGTCGGCGAAGACGTAAATAAGTTTTTCGCCGGTTCTCCCCTGGCGGGTGCGCCCGTGCGGTTCGTATCCTCCGTTACGGGGGAGGGTATTGAGGAGCTGCGGTCGGCGCTGAAGGAATCGCTGGGGGAGGTACCGCCGCGGCCGCGGGGCCGGGCTTTTCGTATGGCTATCGACCGCGTCTTCTCCATGCGGGGGTTCGGTACCGTCATCGCCGGGACCGTCGCCTCGGGCGAGGTGCGGCCCCGGGACGAGTTGGAAATACAGCCCCTCGGCCGAAAGGTCAGGGTGCGCGGCGTGCAGTGCCGCCACAAGGCCGCCGACGTCGCGACGGTGGGGATGCGGACGGCCTTGAACGTTACCGGCGTCGACCGGGACGAGCTGAAACGGGGGTGCGAAATCGCCGAGCCGGGCCTGCTCGCGCCGACGCGCCGCCTGGACCTCAAGGTGGAGTTCGACGTGGGCCCGGTCGCGCACCGGACGAGGGTGCGTTTCAACAAAGGGACGGCCGAGGCCATCGGTCGGCTTCTGCTCCTGGACGCCGACCACGCCCGGGCGGGCGAGGCGCACTACGCGCAGATAGTGCTCGAGGAGCCGGTCGTGGCTACGCGTTACGAGCCCTTCGTCATCCGCGACCCGTCGACGCTGCGTCTCGCGGGGGGCGGGAAAATCCTGGACGTATTTCCGACGCCCCACCGGCGTCAACCGTGGGTCGCCGAGGAGCTGGCGAAGTTGGAGGGGGCGGAAGGCGACGCCGCGGCCCTCCTGCGCGCGATTTTCGGCCGAGGCCGCGGCCCCAAACGGCCTTACCGCTTGGGGGAGTTGGCGTTTACCCTTTCGTCGGAAGCGCCGGAGGAAATCCGCCGCCTGCTCGACGAACTCGTGGAAGAGGGCGTCGCGGCGCGGTTGGCGCAGGAATACGTTCCCGCCCAGGATATACCCGCGTTGAAGGAGGCCGCAGTAGAAACGGTCCAAAGGGCGCTCGGCCGCGATCCGCTGAAGGAAGCGGCGGCGCGGGAAGAGATCCGGGCCCGGTTGCCCTACCGCCTGACGGCCGAAAGCTGCGCGGCTCTCCTGGGGGAGCTCGAGGCGGAAGGCAAGCTGCGGGCGCACGGCGGCGGGTATCGGCTCGCCGGCGGGGAGCCGGCGCTGGCGCCGGACCACCGGGAGACGCTGGCGGCCCTCGAGGAGTTCATGAGCGCCGGGCCGCCGTTGCGGGGCCGGGAGGAGATAGAGCAACATCTGGCGGCCTGCGTCGACGGCGCCACGATGCTCAAGTACGCGCTGGCTCGCGGCACGTTGGTGATGTTGCCCGAAAAAGTCGTCGCGTTGCCCGGTTTCATAGAGACCATGGAAACGGAACTAATCGCCTACTTAAGGCAACATGAGACGGTCCGCGCGGCGGAATACAAGGACCTACACAATCTCTCGCGAAAACAAGCGACCGCCCTCCTCGACTACTTCTACGAGCGGGGCGTGACGGTGCGGGAAGGCGGGACCCATCGCCTTTCACCGAAGTACGCGAAGAAGGAAGAAGGATAAAGGAGGTACGGCGGAAATGCCGAGCGCAAAGGAATTGATAGCGTACGAGGAACGGTGGGGAGCCCGCAACTATAAGCCGCTGGACGTCGTCCTGACCCGGGGCGAGGGGGTGTGGGTTTACGACGTCGACGGGAAAAAGTACCTCGACTTCCTCGCCGCGTACTCCGCCTTGAACCAGGGTTATTGCCATCCGCGCCTGGTCGCCGTTATGCGGGAACAGGCCGGGCGGTTGACGCTTACGTCGCGCGCTTTCCGCAACGACCAATTGCCGTTGTTCGAAAAGGAGTTGTGCGAACTCCTGGATTTCGACAAGGTCCTGCCGATGAACACGGGCGCGGAGGCCGTCGAGACGGCGATAAAGATGGCGCGGAAATGGGGCTACAGGGTAAAAGGCGTTCCGGAGGGGCGCGCCCGCATCATCGCCTGCGAGGGCAACTTTCACGGCCGGACGACGACCATCGTAGGTTTCTCCTCGGACGAGCAGTACCGCGACGGCTTCGGCCCGTTCGCCCCCGGCTTCGAGCTGATTCCGTACGGCGACGCCGGCGCGCTGGAGGCGGCCGTAACCGACGACACGGTGGCTTTCCTCGTGGAGCCGCTGCAGGGGGAAGCGGGCGTCGTAAAACCGCCCGAGGGTTACGTGGCCGCCGTTCGCGACATATGTGCGAAGAACAACGTGCTCCTGGTCGCGGACGAGATCCAGAGCGGCCTGGGCCGCACGGGCGCTATGCTCTGCTGCGAGCACGACGGCGTGAAGCCGGACGTCGTAACGTTGGGCAAAGCCCTCTCGGGCGGGATGTACCCCGTGTCGGCGGCTTTGAGTTCGGCCGAGGTAATGGACGTCATTACGCCCGGCGACCACGGGTCTACTTTCGGCGGCAACCCGCTGGGATGCGCCGTGGCGCGGGAAGCGCTGCGAGTGATCGTGGAAGAGGACCTCTGCGGCCGGGCCGCGGAATTGGGCGCGTACTTGCTCGAGGGGTTGGCCGCGATCGATAGCCCTCACGTGGAGTCGATCCGGGGGAGGGGCCTGTGGGCGGGCATCGTACTCAAGGCCGAAGCGGGCGGCGCCCGTCGGTTCTGCGAGGCGCTGATGCGGCTGGGGATTCTGGCCAAGGAAACCCACGAGACCGTAATCCGCTTCGCGCCGCCGTTGGTGATAACGAAGGAAGAAATCGACTGGGCCCTCGAGCGCGTCGCCGCGGTCCTCCGGGCGGAGGTCCCGGAGGAAGTGGCCGCCGCCGCATAGGCCGGCGAGCAAGGCGGCCGGCGGTAAGGGCTGTAGAGCGCATCGACTATAGCCGGGGCGCTATGCTTTATACGGCGTCTTCGCGCAAAGGCTTCCGGGGAGAGGGGGCGCGAACGGCGCCGCACGCACGGGGTCGGCGTCGGTGATGGCGGGGCAACCGCGGGGAGAGGGACCGCGGCCGGTTTTCGACGTTGACACCGCCTCCCCAATTATGATAGCTTTCACGGCCTGTGCCGCGAAGCGCGGCTTTTGATTTATGTAGCTATGAGAACGGCGTATTCCATTTACGGCAAACCTTGGCCGGCCGTCGCGTTACTGCTTGCGGTTTTGGCCTGCGGCGCGCCCAGCGACGACCCGGTGGGTTTTCAGGGGCCGGATAGGCCGATACATAAAGTCGTATTCTACCCCGATGACGTTGGCTGGCGGGATACGCATTACGATATTTTCGTCCCGACCGGCCGGCACTACCGGTTCGCCGTCGGGAGCTGGCGGGGGTTCCGAAGCCGGGCCCTGCTCCGTTTCGAGCTGGGAGAAATCCCCAAGGAAGTCCCCGCGGGTAGGATTAAATCCGTTACGTTGAAGTTACCGTACTTGCGCGTTTCGGGCGACCTCAACGACGACATATACGCGGCCGGCGCCGTCACGCTCGAGGTCCGTCGTATCTACCGGCATTTCGACGAGGACCGGGCGACGTGGTGGCGCGCGGACCGTAAGGAGAACTGGAGCGAAGAGGGAGGGGATTTCGGGCCGGTCGTAGCGGACGCCGTAATCGGTAAACCCTCCTTTCAAAGGGAGTATATAAACTTCGACGTAACGGACCTGGCGCTCGATTGGCTGGCCAATCCCTTCCGGAACTACGGCCTCGTGCTGAAGGCCGCGGACGAGGACGCCGGCCCGGGCATTAAGGAGTTTTATTCCACGAACGAATACACCAAGATCAACACGGTCCGTCTCGTGATTACTTATATGGACGAAGGGGAGAAGGCGTACAACGTCGGTTTGCCCGAGAAGGATTGTTTCATAACCGAATACGACGGCGAATTCGGCGGCGAAGAAGTACACGGCTACGACGGGTACCTCGATTTCGGTTCGTTTAACGGCTACGGCCGGCGCACCCTTTTATACTTCAACCTTTCGCCGGGCGTGTGCGGTATTCCGTCGACGGCGTCGATAGCGCGGGCCAAGCTGAGCCTATATTATTCGCCGGCCGGCAAAGACGAGCGCGTCCACATCGCCGTTTACCGGTTGACCTCTCCCTTCGCCGAGGGCGCCAAACAGGACGAACTCCAGTTCCAGAAGTTCCACGACAACGTCGCCTATATCGACCGGGAGTTTAAAATGGAGTCACCCGGGTACGTCGATCTTTTTATCAACCTCGTCGTCCAGGAGTGGATAGCGGGTAAACACCTCAATTACGGCCTGATGATTAAGGCCCCCGACGAGAGCTGGGCGCAAGCGTTCCCGCGCTTCGGCTCCCAGAACAACGCCGACCCGGCTCGCAGGCCGTATCTGGAAATCGAATATACGCTGCCGAACGAACCGTGGTACGCGACGCCGGCCGGCCGGTAACCGGTAACCGTGATACGCGCAACGAAAATCGCGCTGCTCGTTTTTTGCGCTTCGCTGACGTTCGCCGTCGGGCCGGCGTCGGCCAATACGATATTGGCCGCCGGGACTCCCGGCGAGCCCGGCGCCGACGTGGATGCGCGGGCCCTCGGGATGGGCGGCGCGGCCATAGGCCTGTTCGACGGCTCGAACGTAAACGCGTTCAACCCGGCGGTGCCCGCTTCGTATAACCGGGCGGTTTTTAATCTCACGCTGTACCGGGGTTATAATTCGTACGAGACGTCGCAGGGGAAGAGCGTCGAAATCACCTACGACCTCCCCCGGGCGGAGCTGGCCATACCGGTATCGCGTTCGCTCGTGGCGTCGGTGGCCTTTCGCGAGGAGCTGAATCAAAATTACGAGATAACCAGGCCGCTCGAGGACGAGGGGGGCGTTGTCGGCACCAGCCGCTTGCGGGGTACGGGCTCGGTCTACTCCTTCTCGCTGGGGCTGGCCGGGCGACTCGACGAGCAGTGGTACGTGGGTGCGGCGGCCGGGTACGATTTCGGCGCCCCCAACGAAGTATACACGAAGGAGTTTAAAACCAAAGGTTATTACCGGCTCGAGGAGAACCTGGAAGCCGCATACCGGGGCGTAAAGGTAACCGCGGGCGCGGGTTATCTGGCTACGGACAAGCTGTCTTTCGGAGCGATGGCCGAGTTTTTCGGAAATCATAGCGTCCACGAGACCATTTTCACGGAGTACGCGACGCTGCGCGAAGACGACTACCGGTTCGCGCTGCCCTGGTCCTTAGGTTTGGGGACGGCCTACGTCGTCGGGCCGCGGGGCCGGTTCGCGGCGGACGTGCGCTACAATCGGTGGTCGCGCTTCGCGGTCGACGGCGAGGGCTTCGGTTATCGCGATACGTTCGAAGTGCACGGCGGCGCGGAGGGCCGATTGACGACGGCGCGGAAATCGTTTTTCCTGTGGCGGTTGCCGTACCGCGTGGGCGCGTCCTACGTTCCCTGGTACGCGACGACGAACGGCAAGTTCGCGAAGTGGGCGTTGTCGGCAGGCGCGGGTTACCTGTTTACGAACAACGAGGATAGCCGGCTCGACTTCACTTTGGAATACGCGCGCCGAGGCGATTTGGCCTCCCAGGGCTTACGAGAGGAGATGTTCGACTTCCACATTTCCGTGGTAGGTTTGGAGACCTGGCTCGGGAAACGGGAAAGAGAAGACTGATTATTTACATAAAGTAGTACGCTAGAGGGGTGATGGATATGCGTCTGCGATGGGCTTTGATTTTCGCGACGGCCGCAGCGCTGGCCGTGTCCGCCGTGTCGTCCGCGGGGGAAGAAGAGAAGGAGTTTAAATACGCCTACGTCAATATGGAGAAATTGATCGACGAATACGTTTTATTTAAAGAGGCCAAAGAAGACGCCGAGAAGAAGATCGAGGAAGCTCGGGTCGACGACCGGGCGAAATTAACCGAGTACCAGACGACCGTCGACGAGTTGGAGGGTAAACTTGCCGGGCCGCTGACGGAGGAGGCGAAGGCCGAGACGATGGAGACGTACAAGGTCATCGTCCAGGAGGCCCTCGACTTCCGGAACGGCGTGCTCGCGAAGTACAAGAGGATAGAGCGGGACGCTTTCGAGCCGATATATAAGAACGTCTACGAGAAGATCGAATCCTACGCCGTTAAAAACGACTACGAAATAGTATTCGATTATTCGGCGATCCTCCTGTACGCCAACGAGGAGTACGATATCACCGAAGACGTAGTCACGGAGTTGAACGAAGAGGCGGGGATTACAAAATAGCACCCGCCGGCGGGGCGACGGACATGCCCGAATATACGGTAGACGAACTGGCCGCGGCGGTCGGCGGCGAAGTGGCGGGCAACGGCGCCGCGGTAATACGCGGCGTCAACGGCATAAAGGAAGCCGCGCCCGACGAAGTGTCGTTCGTCGCCAACCCGAAATACCGGGCGGCCTTGAAGGAAACGCGGGCCGGCGCGGTAGTCGTAGAGCCCGCCACCGAAGCCCGGGACTTGACGCTGATTAAGGTCGCCAATCCCTACGCGGCCTTCGCCCGGGTCCTCGTAATGTTCGCGCCTCCCCCGGAGGTTCCCGAGGGCGTATCGGAACTCGCCTCCGTCCACGAGAAAGCCGCAATCGGCGAGGGCGTGGCCGTGGGGCCTTTCGTGACGGTGCGCGAAGATGCGATTGTCGGCGACCGCACGACGTTGGGTGCCGGGACGTACGTGGGCCGGGAAGCGGCCGTCGGCGCCGATTGTTTGATCTATCCGAACGTTACGATACGGGAGCGGGTTGCCGTCGGCGACCGGTGCATCATTCACGCGGGGACGGTTATCGGCTCGGACGGCTTCGGCTTCGCTACGGACGCGAACGTCCATCACAAGATCCCGCAGATCGGCGTCGTCGTAATCGAGGACGACGTCGAGATCGGCGCCAACTGCACTATCGACCGGGCGACCATGGGCGAGACGCGCATAGGCCGGGCCTCCAAGCTCGACAACCTGGTCCAAATCGCCCACAACGTGAAGATCGGCGAGGGGACGTTGATCGCGGCCCAAACCGGTATAGCGGGTTCGACGGTCGTGGGTAAATACTGCGTTATCGGCGGCCAGGTGGGCATCGTGCCCCACATCGAGATCGGCGACCGCGCGATTCTGGCCGCACAGAGCGGCGCTACGAAGTCGATACGAAGCGGCGAGGTCGTTTTCGGCCGGCCCGCACGGCCTTTGATTGAGGTCAAGAAACGGGAGGGGCGGGTAGCAATGCTCGAGAAGTATTTCGAGCGCGTTAAGGCGCTGGAGCGAGAAGTAGCCGCGTTGAAGAAACTGCAAAAATAATACGTGTCCGAAATCGGGGCAGCCGCATGCCGATAGGCGAACGACAGAAGACCGTAGGCCGCGACGTTACGCTCGAGGGGGTGGGGCTTCATACGGGCGAGGCCGTGCGGGTAACGTTCAGGCCCGGGGCGCCGCATGCGGGGGTCGTTTTCGAGCGCGTCGACCTCGACGGCCGGCCGCGCGTCCGCGCCACGGTCGAGAACGTTACGGGCGCGAGCCGGGGAACGACCCTCACCGAGAAGGGCGTAACGGTATACACCGTCGAACACCTCTGCGCCGCCGCTACCGGCCTCGGCGTAGATAACCTCGTCGTCGAGATAGCGGGGCCCGAGCCGCCGGCGACGGACGGCTCGAGCGCCGTCTTCGCGCGCGCCATACTCGAAGCCGGCATCGTCGAGCAGGACGAGCCGCGACGGTTCATCGCGCTGGACAGGCCCTTCGACTACAAACAGGAC
>DATKXQ010000208.1:0-6284 GCA_035528975.1 bacterium | reverse complement strand
GGGATGCGCGCGTTGGCGTCGGTGAAGACGAGGACGTCGCCGGCGGCGGCGCGGGCGCCGGCGTTGAGCGCCGCCGGTTTGCCGCGCCTCTCGGGCCAAGCGACGACGCGCACGCCGCCCGCCCGCTCGGCCACGGCCGCGGTGTCGTCGTCCGAACCGTCCGAGACGACGACGACCTCCAACTTATCCGTCGGGTAGTCGGCCGCGCGCAGGTCCTCCAACTTCGCGCGGAGGTGGGGCGCCTCATTGTGGCAGGGGATAATTACGGATAAGAGCGGCGGCTCGAGCAGCGGGGGCGGGTCGGACGGCGCGCGGACGAACAAGGCCGCGAGCCGCAGCAGGACCGGATAGCCGATATAGTGATAGGCAACGGCCGCCAGAGCGGCGGCCGCGCACGCCTCCAAAGCTATCCGCAACCAGTACATCGCGAAGGCCGGTGCAAATCGAGCGGTGCGCAGGGGGCCGCGACTTTAGAAGTATTGGCCGCTCAACGCCCGCCGCTCCCGCGGCTCCGCATAGAGACGGCCGCCCTTCAGGTAATACCGGCGCGACCTCATGCCGAGCGAGGTTATCATCTCGTAGGATATCGTCTCGGCGTGGGCGGCGAGCTCGTCGGCCGTGATCTCCTCGTCGCCGTCGCGGCCCAATACGGTTATCTCCTCCCCCGGGCTCGTTCGGGCGCCCGGGCCGAGGTCGAACATCGTCATGTCCATGCATATAGCGCCGGCCACCGGCACCCGGCGCCCTCGCCAGATCCCCTCCGCCCGGTTGGACAGCAACCGGTGATACCCGTGACGATAGCCCAGCGGCGTCGTAGCGACGGTGCTCTTCTCTTTGATCTCGTAGGAGCGCTTGTACGATACCGTCTCGCCCGGGCGGCTCTCTTTCGCGAATATTATCGGCGTCCGATACGCCATCACGGGCTCGAGCGGGATCGCGCGCTTCACGTCGGCGGAGGGGTAGATGCCGTAAAGTACGATGCCGGCGCGCACCATGTTGAAGTGGCCTTCGGGTAAATCGAGTATGGCGGAGCTGTTGGCGAGGTGATTTCGCGGGGTCGCGTAACCCCGCCTCCTGACCTCGTCGATCAACTTCCGGAATACGGCTACCTGGCCGAGCGAAAAGCCTTTGTCGTCGGCGTCGGGCAAATGCGTTATTAATCCCTGCAGCGACAAGTGGGGGAACTCGCGCAGCCGGTCGCAGAACCGCGGGACGTCGCGCGGCGCAACGCCCAGCCGGCCCATGCCGGTATCCACCTTGACGAAAACGGGCACCCGCTGGCGCGCGGCCCGCGCCCCCGCCTCGAGGGCTTCGGCGAACTCGAGCTGGCACAATATAGTCGCGAGCCCCCACCGCGGCACCTCCGACGCCCCCGCGGGGGCCGTGGCGCCGAGGACGAGTATGGGAGACGTTATGCCGGCGACCCGCAGCGCCCGGGCCTCGTCGACGTTAACGACGCCCAGGACGTCTACCCCTTCCGCCACGGCGACGCGACTGAGTTCGGCCGCGCCGTGGCCGTACGCGTCGTCCTTCACCACGGCCAGAAGCTCGCGGTGGCGGCCGACGTGCGCGCGTATGGCCCTGACGTTGCGGCCGAAGGCGTCGACGTCGACGTACACCCGGTTCTGCCACAGGTCGCGGTCGGCCACGGGCCGCCCCGGGCGAGCGTCCGGTTCATCAGGGGTTTCGGCCCGGGCCGCTTCCACGTCGAGGCCGCCCCCGGCCGAACCTCTTTCGCGTTCCGCACTCACGGCCGTTAAAACGCCTCCTCCGCGCCGGACGTCGCGGCGCCGTATGCCTCGTCGCGCCGCTTCAGGTTCTCGAAGCGGGTATATTTTCTGATGAACAGGAGTTTGACGCGGCCGGTGGGGCCGTTGCGCTGCTTCGCCAAGATAACGTCCGTCTCGACGATCTGCTGTTCGGCGCCGTCGTCGCGCTCGCCGCCCGGCTGGTGCAGGAACATGACGACGTCGGCGTCCTGCTCGATGGCGCCGGACTCGCGCAAATCCGAGAGCTGGGGCTCGCCCGAAACCCTGCGTTCCACGGCGCGGCTCAATTGGGCGCACGCCAGAACGGGTATGTCCAGCTCCTTGGCCAGCGTTTTCAAGAACGACGAGACGGCCGCTATCTCCGTCTGGCGGTTTTCGTACCTCCCGTAGCCGTGGACCATCTGCAGGTAATCGACTATGATCAACTGGACGCCGCGCCGGGCTTTTATCCGCCGGGCTTTGGCGCGTATCTCGAGGATATTCAACGTGGGCGAGTCGTCCACGTATATGGGCGCGGCGGAGAGCTTGTTCACGGCCTCGGTCAAAGGGCGCCACATCACCGACGACAACCGGCCCGCCCGCACTACCGAGAGGTCGGCCCGCGCTACCGAACACAACAGCCGATGCACGAGCGCGTCGCGCGACATCTCGAGCGAGAATACGGCCACCGGGATTTCTTTCTCCAGGGCCAGGTTTTGCGCGATATTCAGGGCGAGCGCCGTCTTGCCCACCCCCGGCCGCGCGGCGAGAATAATCAGGTTCTGTTTTTGAAACCCCCCCGTGAGGTCGTCGATCTCGATGTAACCGGTCTCGAGGCCGGAGATGTGGTCTTTCCTTTTCGCCCTCGCCTCGATGGCGTCGTAGACGCCCCCCACGACGTCCCCCACCGAAACGAACTCCTGCTTCAGGCGTCGCTCCGCAATCGCGAAGACCTTGGCCTCGGTCTCGTCGACCAAGAGGTGCGGGTCTTCGCGCTCGCCGCTCGCCCTCTCCGCGAGGTCGTAGGAAACGTCTATCAGCGAACGGAGGAGGTATTTTTCCTCGAGTAATTTCAGGTGGTGGGAAAAAGCGGCTACCGTAGTAATATCCTCGACGAGCGTGAGGAGGTACGGCGGCCCGCCGACGTCCTCCAACTTGCCGAGACGTTTGAGGGCGTCCGACAAGGTGACGACGTCGACGTCGGCGTCGGCCCGGAACAGTTCCGCGAGGCCGCCGAAAATATGGCGGTGGGCGGGGGAGTAGAAGGAATCGTTGTCCAGGCGCTCGAGACCCTCGTGGAGCGCGTCGCCATCGAGGATCATGGCGCCCAGCACGGCGCGCTCCGCTTCCAGGCTTTGAGGGTATTCCCGCGCCCTGGCCACCGGCGCTACTCCTCGGGACGGACGACCGTTATGGGGACGTTTACTTCGACGCCCTCCGCGAGCTTGACGCGCCCGGCGAACATGCCGATATGGGCGACCGGCTCGTCGAAGGACACTTGCTTTTTATCGACGTCGAAGCCGCGCTCGACGATGGCGGCCGCGACCTCGGCGGCGGTCACGCTCCCGTAAAGCTCGCCGCTCTCGTTGCACAGCTTCTCGAATCGCAGCGAGACCTCGGCGAGGCGCGCGGCCACCGCCTCGGCTCCCGCGCGTATCCGGGTTTCGCGGGCCGCCGCGCGCTCGAGTTCGGCCACCAACACGACCCGGTTCTTCTCGGTCACGGGGGCCGCCAGGCCGCGCGGCAGGAGGTAGTTGCGGGCATAACCCCGCGCTACCTTTACCACCGCGCCTCGCGGCCCGAGTTTATCGACATCCTTGAGTAGTATGAGCTCCATAACGCTCTCGATCTCGGCTCAAGCCTAGCGGTACAATTCGCGCACGTAAGGCAATAGCGCCATGTAGCGCGCGCGCTTAATGGCCTGGGCCATCTGCTTTTGATGTTGGGTACAATTGCCGGTGGCGCGCCGCGCCTTTATCTTGGACTTGTCGCTGGTATAGCGCCGAATCAACATTACGTCCTTGTAGTCGATGTATTCTACCTTGTCGGTGCAAAACCGGCAATGCTTCTTCTTGAACGGTCGGCGCACTTTCAATTTCGCCATAAGCTCTCCTCGCTACGGCAAGCTCGCAATCTCCGGAAGTGTTTAGCTGAACGGGACGTCGTCAACGGTTCCTTCGGCCGCGGCCTCGCCTCCCTTTTCCCCCGGGCCGCCGAGGAAGACGACCCGGTTCGCCACCACTTCCGTGACCCATCGACGTTCGCCTTCTTTCTCGTAATCGCGGACGTTGAGCCGCCCCTCGACCAGAGCGCCGCGGCCTTTGTTTAAATACTGCGTGCAGAGCTCCGCAGTCTTGCCCCACGAGACGACCGTGAAAAACTGGGTATCCTCTTTCAGCTCGCCCTCGGCGTCGCGGTACGCGCGATTGACGGCGATGCGGAAAGTCGCCACGGCCGAGCCCTGCGGCGTATAGCGCAGCTCCGGGTCCGCCGCCAGATTTCCCATCAGAACGATCCTGTTAACGCCTTTTACCATTGTCTCTTTCCCTTTCCCTTTCCCTTTCCCTTGCCCTTTCTTCGGATGGACGTTTTATCGTCTTGAGCGCCGCCGGGTGACGCAAGATGAGCATATGACGCAATATTTCCTCGTCCACGCGTATGCGCTGCGCCATGGCGCCGGGCAGCTCGCCCGAGCCGTCGAACCGGAACAACAGGAAATGCGCCCGCTTATTCTTCTTTACGGGATAAGACATGGCCAACTCGCCCAAATCTAAGACTTCCTCCATCTGAGCGCCGTTGTCGGCGAGCCAGCCGTCGAGCCGTTCGCGGCACGCCGCCAGCCCCTCGTCGCCGAGGCCCGGTTTAATCATAACTAACATCTCGAAAGGTTTCAATTACGTTCCTCCTCGAAAAACCGTCGTTACGCTCCGTGCTTTATCGTTATAACGTCGCCGTCGCCGATTACGTAGTCGGGGCCCTCGAGCCGCACCACACCCGCGGCCCGGGCTTCCCGAGGCGAACCGGCGGTTACCAGCTCGTCCGCTCCCACGACCTCCGCCCGGATGAAGTGCTCCGCGAAGGCCGAGTGGACCTTGGCGGCGCCGCGCCGCGCCGTCGTACCCGCCGGCACCTGCCACGCGCTGGCGATGGTACCCTCGACGGTGTAGAACGTGACCAGGTCCAACAACGCCGCGCCGGCCGCCGGCAGCTCCTCACGAGCCCGGCCGCCGAGGCCGTACTCGGCGCGCAGGCACGCCTCGTCGTCGGCGCCGAGCCGGCACAACTCCTCCTCCAACTTCGCGTACGCGGCCACGATGCCCGTACCGTCCGCGTCGCCCCGGCGCCGGAGCTCGGCCAGCGCCTCCTCTTCCTCGGCGCGGCCCGGCTGGCCCAGGTTGGCGACGTACACCGCCGCCTTGGCCGTGAGCAGAAACAATTCCCCCGCCAAACGCGTCTCGTCGTCGCTCAAATCCAGCGCCCGCACCGGCGTTCCGGCGTCGAGGGCGACGCGGAGTTTCTCGAGCGCCGCGAGCTCCGCGGGCATTTCCCTGGCGCCTTTGGCGCCGCGCCGCGTTTTCTCGAGGCGCCGCTCGAGCGTCGCCAGGTCCGCGAGCGCGAGCTCGGCCGTCAACGTCTCGACGTCGCCGGCTCCGTCCAGCGCGGCCGGCGCTTCCTTGCGGCCGGCGAAGGCCACATCCGCGTCCGCGAAGAGGCGGACGACGTAAAACAGCGCGTCCATCTCGCGGACGTGCGCCAGGAAGCGGTTGCCCAGGCCGAGGCCTTCGTGCGCGCCCTCGACCAGGCCCGCGATATCGACGACGCGCAAACGGGCGGGCCGAAATTCCTCGGCACCCATCAACGCGGCCAATCTCTCAAGCCGGGAATCGGGGACCGGAAGCACGGCCTTATTGGGCTCGACGGTGGTAAAGGGGTAGGGACCTACCGCCGCGCCGCAACCGGTCAAAACGTTAAAAAGCGTGGACTTGCCGACGTTCGGCAGGCCTAAGAGGCCTATGTCCATCGCGGGATTTTATGATAAAATTAATAAAAAGTAAAGGTTAAAAACTCGCTCTACGTCGGTACCTTTACTTCTTTAAGTAGTACTTCTCCGTTTATTACCGAATACTCTATGAGTTTTAAATTCGCCCAATGTTTTGCTTCGTAAGGTCTACGCGGGATAATATAGTCGCGTTTTCCGTGGGTCCTGACATACGGTATTAGTTCAGCCGGGAAACCGCCGGTAATAAGAGCCGCGCTTATAAGACTATAATCCCCGCCGGCACGGAAGTTAGCTACCCAATCTACGTATTTCATAGTTTGAGAAAAAGCGCTTTTGACTTCTTCGGCTTTTTGCGTTCCTGGTTTCGCCTTCTTAAAACTATCCTTTTTAAGTTCTACTATTAAAAAACCATCTATTGCCGAAGGTAATCTTTGTTTGTTGAGGGACTTATAAGAAAGCCCGAAAACGTCGGCTTTATCCATATAAGAAACGGGTTTTAGCGGAGAAACCTTAACTTGATTACAAATATAATACCA
>DATKXQ010000207.1:0-3551 GCA_035528975.1 bacterium | reverse complement strand
TGTTGCTCATATTCTTCTTCATGACGGCCAGCTTCAAACAACCGGACGAGGTCGAGGTGACGCTGCCGTCCGCGGCCGCGGGCGTCAAGATCCCCAAAGACGTCGACATCGTATCCGTGTCGGTGGACGCCGGGGGCGTCGTCTACGTGAACAACGTCCCCATCGAGCGCCAGGGCGAGATAACCGAACGGGTCAAGGAAGCCCGCATCGGCGCGTTGAACAACGGCGTACCGCTGGACAAGATAATCACGAACGTCCGGGCCGAGGAGAACGTCGAATACGGCGTCCTCGTCTCGGTGATGAAGGAATTGCAGGCCGCGAACATCCTGGTGTTCAACCTCGAAGTCCAAAAAGAAGAAGGCGCCTGGTAACGGCCGGCGCCTATGAAGGTAAAAGCTAACAGGCGGGTATTCTACCCGCCTTTTTTCATTCCGGCCCGCGCCCCGCGATCAACCTCGCCGCCTCCAGAACGTCGGCGGCGACGACGTCGGCGGGCGGCTCGAGCGCCCGCGCTTCCTCCGCGGTCAGGCGGCCGGTGAGGACGACGGCGGTCCGGCATCCGGCTCGAACGCCCGCCTCGACGTCCCGGCCGCTGTCGCCTATCATCCAGCACTCCTCGAGCGGGCCGGCCTCCGCCGCCGAGGCCAGACCCCGGAGCAACAAGCCCGGTTCCGGTTTGCGGCAGCCGCAGCGGTCCTCGGGTTTGTGATAACAATAGAAGATACCGTCGAAGGGGCCGGCGAGCCGAATCAGCTTCGCGGTGGTGGCTTCGACGTCGGCGAGCGACGAAAGGCCCCGGCCTACGACCGATTGGTTCGATACGACGTAGACCAACCACCCGGCCTTCCGGAACGCATCGACGGCCTCGCGGGCGAAAGGGAAAACCTCCAGCTCGCTTTCATTTTTGATATAATCCGGACGATCCATATTCAAAACGCCGTCTCTATCCACAAACGCTACTCGTACCATATTCGAATCGTAAGATAACGGTGGCTCCGGAGCAAGCGTTTAAAACTCCCCCCGAGACGGGCCGCGGCGGCCTCTTCCGCTCCGCCGGCGTAATCGGCGTCGCGACCGTCGCGAGCCGCGTCCTCGGCCTCGCGCGCGAGATAGCCTTCGCGGCCATCTTCGGCGCCAACTGGGTAACGGACGCTTTCCGCATCGCGTACGTCATCCCGTACGTCCTGCGTCGCCTCCTGGGCGAGGGGGCGATGTCGGCGTTCGTGGTCCCGGTGTTCACGGAACAACTCGAGGCCGAAGGCCGGGACGGCGCCTTCCGCTTCATGCAGGTCCTGTACACGTTGTTCTTCACCGCCGTCGCGGTAATAGTCCTCGTAGGGATAACGGCGATGCCCGCCGTCGTCGCCGTCATCGCGCCCGGGTTCGTCCGCCAACCGGCGACGTTCGAGCTGACCGTGAACCTGGCGCGCATAATGCTCCCCTACATGCTGTTTATGATGACGTCGGCGCTGGCGATGGGCGTCCTGAACTCGTTCTACCGCTTCGCCATCCCGGCCTCCGCGCCCATCGTGATGAACGTCTGCGCGCTGGCCTCGCTCTTATTCCTCGTCCCGCTCTTCGGCGCCACGCCCGCCGAGCAGATCTACGCCCTCACCGTCGGCGTCCTGGCCGGGGGCCTCGGCCAGGTCCTCATCCAGCTCCCCAGCCTCCACCGCCAGGGCTTCCGATTCCGTTTCCGGTTCAACTTCCGCCACCCCGCCATAAAAAAAGTCGGCGTCCTGATGGTGCCGGCGCTGTTCTCCATCGGCGTCGTCCGCATCAACCTGCTCATCAACACCGCCGCCGCCTCGTTCGTCGGCGTCGGCGTCGTCTCCTTCATCATGTACGCCGAGCGGCTCCTGCAATTCCCCATGGGCGTCTTCGGCTTCTCGCTCGCCAACGCGCTCCTGCCGCGCATAAGCCGCCACGCCGCCCGGGGCGAGATCGAGACCTTCAAAGACCTGCTCTCCTTCGCGCTCCGCGCGTCGCTGTTCGTCTCGCTCCCCGCGACCGCCGGCTTGATAATCCTCGGCGAGCCGCTGGTCCGCGTCATCTACGAGCGCGGCGCCTTCGTCCCGGCCGACACCGCGGCCACGGCCGTAATACTGGGCGCCTTCGCCGCGGGCCTCTTCGCCTTCGTCGGCATGCAAATAGTCATACCGGCCTTCTACGCCCTCAGGCTGCCGAAGGAGCCGATACGCGGCGGCGTCGTGGCGCTCGTCTCGAACGTAATCTTCACCGTCATCCTCGCCCTCCTCCTCGGGGGGCCCGGCATCGCCCTCGCGATCTCGGTCTCCACGACCTGCACGTTGGGATACCTGATATATCGCTTGCGGCGGGCCGTGGGGCCCATCGGCTTCCGGCGCATCGCGTTGGCCGGCCTGCGCTTCGGCGGCGCGAGCGTCGTCCTGGCGGCGCTGCTCGTGCCGGCCCGGCTCGCGCTCGAGCGCTACGTGCCGGCGGGAACGCTGCCCCAGGCCGCGGCGCTGTTGGCCGTCGTCGTCGCCGCCGTGCCGGCCTACGTCCTCCTGGCCCGCCTCTTCCGGGCGCCGGAGGTCGGCGAGGTCATTAAAATAATTTTGCGGCGACGGTAGTCGCCCGCCATTCCGTAAAATAAAAACCCCCTCTCGCGAGGGGGTTTTTACCTTGCTAAGCCAGGAGCGGGACTCGAACCCGAGGCGTGTTGGTTACGTTATGATCGCTCCTTACCTAAACAACGCCTTCACGCGGCTTCTTTTACCTTCGTTCCAAGAAAACCCCGCGTCCGCCGGCCCCGGTTGCGTATATCGTAGTACCAGTACCCGTTGCGCTCTTTATAGAGACGGACGCGGGGCATGTTATCGGTTTTGGTCGTGCGCGATTAAGTAATAAATACTTCTACCAGCCAAGTCTATGCCGGCCGATAAAGCCACGCCGATGAGTCGTTCTTCGATTTTATCGGCTTTGGACTCATCCTCGAATTTATCAAGAACGATGCTGCCCACCCCGGCAACTACGGTCGAGGCGAATATATCGGCGGCCGCTTTTTCCCAATAAGTGGCTTCATCCAGTTGGTTATCAACAATTGCGGAAAGGAAAAGTTCGGCCCCAACGTAATTAACTATGCCGAATCCAGCCGCAGTATTTTCAGCGAATGTTACCGCCGGTATGGTTATCGTCAAAATTAAACCTGGAATTAAGTAACGCATCGTGCTCATCTCCGTATAGGGGCAAGGTTAGTTGCCCTCTTAGTAAATGGTAAAAACCGTGTAGCTCTGCGAACGCCCGCCGGTTAGGGCACACGTTCCGATTCACCGCGATTATCGCCGAGTCAAAGAGTATGCCGTCATTTTCTTCGAGGTCGGCGAGCGGTAGGTCCGCAGCCGCGGCGACGTCGCGGCCAGGGGGTATAAAAACCCCAGGCCGGCCTTTAGCCGAACCTGGGTAGTATTTTCCAACGCGCGGCGCGCGAGGCGCCGTGCCCCCCTCTCGTCCTCGTTTCCCTCTTCCCGGACATACCCTACTCCCTTGCGAAGTGCGCCCGACTACGTATACTTTCTCCCGGAACCAAT
>DATKXQ010000206.1:0-3709 GCA_035528975.1 bacterium | reverse complement strand
CTCTCCTCGTACGCCATTCCATCCGGCGGGACCGGAACGCTTCACGTCCACGGCCGCAACTACCGTATGGTGTTCGAGGACTCGGCCGACGAAGCGTACGCGTCCTGCGTATTCAGCCCCACCTGGTTCGGCTCGGAGTTCACTACCGGCGCGACGCACTTGACGATGGCCTTCGTCTTCCCGCCGGGGGTGACGGGCGACCAGAGCCGGTGGCACGAAGACGAGGGCGGCGAGCCGACGCGGATGTTTCGCAAGGACGGCCGCGTCTACTACGTCTGGGATTGGCCGAACGCGTCGCCGTCGAGCCAGTATTACTTCGGCATATCGTTCCCGCGCGAGGTCGTCGCCGAGGTGCGCACGCCGCCCCGCTTCGAGTGGGTCGGCGAATTGTTCGGCGGGTTGGTGGCGCTCGGGACGCAGTTCTGCGGCTGCTTGATACCGGTAACGATCTTCGTATTGATCGCGGTTTTCGGCGTGGTTAACAAGCGGCGCCGGCGGATGAAATATCTCTCGCCCAGGGCCAAGGTCGAGGGCGTGGGCATAAAGAGGGGCCTCACGGCGCCCGAGGCGGCGTTGATAATGGAGCGGCCGCTCAACTTCGTTTTGACGCTGGTCCTCTTCGGCCTCGTGAAGAAGCGCGCCCTGGCGCTGGAATCGCAGGACCCGTTGCGGGCCAAGAAGCTCCCGTTGAAAGGAAACGGCCTGCGGCCGTACGAGCAGGAATTCCTCGACGCGGTCGGCGACGACGGCTCGCTGGACGAGAAAAAATTGCGCGAACTGCTCATCTCGATGATCAAAGCGGTGCAGAAAAAGATGAAGGGCTTCTCGCACCGCGAGACGGTGGAATATTACCGGAAGATCGTCAAGACGGCGTGGCGGCTCGTGGAGGAGGCCGATACGCCCGACGTCAAGGTCGAGGAATTCACGAACAGCCTCGAGTGGACGATGCTCGACGACGACTTCGGCGGCCGGACGCGCACTATTTTCGTGGGTCACGATTTCCCGCGGCCCTACTGGTGGGGCGGCTTCGCTCCCGCCGCGGGGGCGGGGCAGACGGGGGGTCCGTCCCTCGACATGCCCACGCTGCCGGGGGCGAACTTCGCGAACGCGATCGTGACTCGCGTCGAGGGCATAACGAACAACGTCGTGACCAAGGTGGAATCCTTCACCGGTACCGTAACCGCAAAGACGAACCCGCCGCCGGTGCGCACGTCGGGCGGCTTCAGCGGCGGCGGCTCGAGCTGCGCCTGCGCCTGCGCGTGCGCCGGCTGCGCCTGCGCCTGCGCGGGTGGGGGCCGGTAAACTTCAAAATTATGGAAAATAAACAGGTATTTTCGGCGAATAAAGGAAGTAGTTGTCCGGTATGCAATTCGGCCCTAGTTGCGGTCCCTGCTTCGAAACGGGCAAACGTTACATCGTGGATACTTTTAATAGTGGGAATCTTTTTATCGCCTATATTGATTGGGATCGTTTTAATAATAATCGCTATAAAAACGGGTTTTACTATTCGTAATCCCAGTTACTTAGACTGCCCCCGTTGTGAATGGAATAGCGTCGCTTATAAATACGAAGTGGTAAATTCGGAAGCTACCGGGGCAAAACGTTTTTTACCTACGCAAAATAAACCCCGGGCCGAGGAAAGCTTATATGAAAAATTCGTCGCGAAGCGCAAGCCGCTCGAGCCGGGGGTCTATCACCAGAGGCGCGACGACGCGGAAGTCCGGGCCCGCCTTCACCTCCGCGTGAACCCCGGCGGCGAGGGGATCCTGATGATAAACGCCGCGCGAATCCTCCACCTCAACCAGACCGGCGCCGAGATGGCCCGCTACATCCTGGAGGATTGGCCCGACGAGCGCATCGTAAAGACGATGGCGCGGCGGTACCGCGTGGGCAAAAAGAAGCTGGCCGGCGACCTCCGGCGCCTCCGCGAGACGATCGACATGATGGCCGCCGGCGACGAGCGCTGCCCGATATCGTACCTGGGCATGGAGCGCGTCGACCCGTTCACGATAGAGGTCGAGACGCCGTACCGGATGGACATCGCCTTGACGTACGGGTGCGACAACGCCTGCGCCCACTGTTACAACGAGACGCCCCGGGCGGGCGACGCGTTGAGCACGGACGACTTCAAGCGCGTTATAGCCAGGGTGTGGGGCCTGGGCATCCCGCACGTTTGCTTCACGGGCGGCGAGCCCACGCAGCACCCGGACCTGGCGGCGTTGGTGGAGTACGCGGAGGAATTGGGCGTCATCACGGGCCTGTTGACCAACGGCCGCAAGCTCAAGGACGCGGGTTACATGAACGCGTTGGCCGACGCCGGCCTGGACCACGTCCAGATCACGATCCACTCTTCCGTGCCCGAGGTGCACGACCGGATGGTGGGCGTCGACGGCGCCTTCGACGAGACCGTGGCCGGCATCCGGAACGCGGTCGCGAGCCCGGTATATACCGTCACCAATACCACGCTTACGACGGAGAACGAGGGGGACGTCGAGGAATTGATAGCTCTCCTGGCGACGCTGGGCGTGGAGCACGTCGCCGCCAACGGCATCATCAATTCCGGCGGCGCCCGCGACGTGGACATCGGCCTGCCCGAGAGCGCCCTCGGCCCCATCCTGGAGCGCATAGTCGCCGCCTGCAACGCGAACGATATGGCTTTCGTCTGGTATACGCCGACGCAATATTGCCGCTTCAACCCCTTGACGATGGACCTGGGCGTGAAGCAGTGCACCGCGGCCAAATACAATATGTGCGTGGAACCGAACGGCGACGTCATACCGTGCCAATCGTTCTACCAACCGCTCGGAAATATATTGAAGGACGACTGGGGCGAGATATATAATAATGAGTTGGCGAGAGAGATCCGCGAGCACCGGTACGCCCCCGCGAAGTGCCGGGAGTGTCCCGACCTCGAGGTCTGCGGCGCCGGGTGTCCGCTCGCGGTGAAATACGATAAGGTATTCTGCTGCCCCGACGCGGCGTCGAATCCGGCGTAGCCCAAGGGGGGATCGACGTAGGCGACGAGGCCGGCCCGTACCTGACGCCCGAGGAGGAGGAACGCCAGGCGGCGTGGTACGCGGCCCATCGCCGGGAGTTGTACCGGCAATTGGGTTTCGGGCGTTGCGGCCGGGTCCTGGAGGTCGGGTGCGGAAGCGGCGTGATAACGGCCGAGCTCGCGGCCCGGGCCCGGCGCGCCGCCGTGGGCGTAGACGTGCGGCGGGAGGCGTTGCGCGCGGCGCAGGCGCGGGAGTCGGGAGCGTCGTTCGCGGTAGCCGACGCCGCGGCGCTCCCGTTCCGCGCGGCGGTTTTCGACGCGGTGTTAGTGTCGTTCGCGCTGGTATGGTTGGCGGACCGCGCCGCGTTTCTGCGCGAGGCGGCGAGGGTGTTGGGGGCGGAGGGCGTTTTCGTCGCCCTGGCGGAACCCGACTACGAGGGAACGCTCGAGTACCCGGAGGCGGCTTCTACCAAAGAGGAGGTCGCCGGGGCGGTCGAGCGGTGGGGCGGCGACGGGGCCTGCGGTCGAAAATTGCCGGCGCTTCTAAGTCGCGCGGGCTTCGAGGTATTCAAGTTCGGCGTATTGAACTCGGTTTGGACGCCGGCTCGGTGGCTCGAGGAGGAGGAAGAGGAGCTGAGGTTGCTCGAGAAATTGGTGACGCCGACGGCGGGGGCGGACCGCCTCCGGGCGGCGGCGCGCGCCCGCAAAGAGGCC
>DATKXQ010000205.1:0-3293 GCA_035528975.1 bacterium | reverse complement strand
GCGCTGCGCCGCCCCGGCACGTCGCCGCACGCTCTCAGCGGGGCGCTCCGACGCCTCGAGCCGCCGGTGCTGGCCCGGGCGACGGGGGACGCCGTCTTCGTCGATATGCGCAGCGTTCTCGAGGACGAGCTGCCGTTGTTGGAGCAAGCGGTCAAGGGGCTGGCGGCGGCGTTAGCGTAGCGGCTTTTATTTATTCGGGCGCCGGGCCGTAGCCGGCGTCGGTCGGGCGAAGGCCGAAACGCCCCGCGGAGCGGGGCGTTTTTCTTTTGGGCGTCGGTCCCGGCGTTAACGTTTGCGGTCGGCGGCGACGGGTTGCACTTCCTTGCGGCGCGCTTTCCGTTTCGGTTTGGCGCCGGCCTTTTTGGCCGTTTCGGATTGGTCGAAGCCGATGAGCGCGGCCTTCAATACGTCGCCGATGGACTTCGCGTACGAGACCTCGACCTTACTGCGATGCTCGTCTTCCACCTCGAGGACGTCGCTCTCGTTCTCCTCGGGGAAAAGGACTTTCGGTATCCCGGCGCGCACCGCGGCCAGGAGCTTCTCCTTGACGCCGCCGATGGGCATGACCTTGCCGCGGAGCGTTATCTCGCCCGTCATGGCGAGGTCGTGGCGAATGGGGTGCCCGGAAAAGACGGAGGCGATCGCCGTCGCCATGGCGACGCCGGCGGAGGGGCCGTCCTTGGGCGTGGCGCCGGCGGGGACGTGTACGTGGAGGTTGTGCTTGTCGAAGTCGTCGGGGTCGATGCCCAACTCTCGGGCGTGGGCCTTGATATAGGAATAGGCGGCGCGGGTCGATTCCTGCATGATGTCGCCGAGCTGGCCGGTCAGTGTGAGCTCGCCTTTGCCGGGCATCTTCAACGCTTCGATGAACAGGATGACGCCGCCGACGGCGGTCCAGGCCATGCCGGTGGCGATGCCCACCTCGGACCTGCGGCCCGCGGTCTCGGGGAAGAAAGGCGGCGCTTTGAGGTAGTCGGCGACGTTGCGTATCGTAACGGAGACCTTCTTTACTTTCTCCTCCACGATCCGGCGCGCGGTTTTGCGGCATATCGTCGCGATGGAGCGCTCCAGGTTGCGGACGCCGGCCTCCCGCGTGTAGCGGCTGACTATCTCCTTCAACGCCGAGTCGGCTATGCGCAAGCGGCTTTTGGTCAGGCCGTGCTCGGTGAATTGCTTCGGTATCAGGAACTGCTTGGCGATGTTCAACTTCTCCGGCATGGTGTAGCCGGGAAGGCGGATTACTTCCATGCGGTCCCTGAGGGCCGGCGGTATGGGGTCGAGGATGTTGGCCGTGGTTATGAACATGACTTTGGAGAGGTCGAAGGGGAGGTCGAGGTAGTGGTCGGAGAAGGAGAAGTTCTGCTCGGGGTCGAGGACCTCGAGGAGCGCCGCGGCGGGGTCGCCGCGGAAGTCCATGCCGAGTTTGTCGACTTCGTCCAACATGAAGACGGGGTTGTTGGTGCCGGCTTTGCGGATGCCCTGTATCACCCGGCCCGGCAGCGCGCCGACGTACGTCCGGCGGTGGCCCCTTATCTCGGCCTCGTCGCGCACGCCCCCCAGCGACATCCGGATGAACTTCCGGCCCACGGCGCGCGCTATAGATTTGCCGACCGACGTCTTGCCCACGCCCGGCGGCCCCACGAAGCAGAGTATCGGGCCCTTCATCTCGGCCCGGAGTTTGCGCACCGACAGGTATTCGAGGATGCGCTCCTTCACGTCGGCCAGGTCGTAGTGGTCCTCGTCCAGGACCCCGCGGGCGTGGGGGATGTCGAGGTTGTCGTCGGACCCCTCGAGCCACGGCAGCGCCAGGATCCAATCCAGGTACGTGCGGGCCACGACGTATTCCGCGGCCTGGGGCGGTATGGTCTTCAGGCGACTGAGCTCCCGGGTCGCCTCTTCCCGCACCTCGTCCGGGAGTTGCTTCTCGAGCATTTTCTCTTCGAGCTCGTCGATCTCGACGGCGTACTGGTCATCCTCCCCCAATTCCTTGCGGATGGCCCGGAGCTGCTGCCGCAGGTAATACTCGCGGTGGGCCTTGTCCATCTCGCTCTTGGCCTCGGTTTGGATTTTGGAACCGAGCTCCAGGAGGTCGACTTCGCGGTTGAGGATGGCGGTCAACCGCTCGAGGCGGGCGATGACGTCTACGGCCTCGAGAATTTCCTGCCGCTCCCCCAAATCGACGTTGACGTTGGAGGCGATGAAGTCGGCGAGTTTGCTCGCGTCTTCGATGTTCATCGCCGCCACGTACGCGTCCTCGGGCAGGTTGGGCGCGAGTTCTACGACCTTCTGGAAGAGGTCGAGAGCGTTCCGTTGGAACGCTTCGAGTTTGGTAGTCTTATCCGCGGGGCTCTCGAGGCGTTTTACCCGGGCCTTGAAGTACGGCGTGACCTGGGTGAATTTCTCGACGGCGAGGCGGGTTATCCCCTGGACCATGATGCGGGCCGAGCCGTCCGGCATCCGCAGCATCTTGAGGATCATGCCGGCGGTCCCGACGTCGTATATATCCGTGGTCGCGGGGTCCTCGGTCTCGGGGTCGCGCTGGGCGAAGAGGCCGATGATGCGGTCGCCGCGGATGGCGTCGTCGATGAGCTTGATGCTCGATTTGCGGCCCACGACGAGGGGCACTATCATGAAGGGGAAGATAACGGTGCCGCGGAGCGGCAAGATCGGCATTTCTTCGGGGAGCTCTATGGCTTCGAGGTTCTCTTCGTTAGCCAAGACCATCCACCACCTTGCGACTTATCGCGCCCGGACCCTTGCGGGCTCGGCGTACTCGTTTAGAGTATTTCCACCGTCGTGTGAATCGTGACCGGCCGTTCGACTTTGGGGAGGATTACGAACAGGAAGCCTTCGCGGTATATGGCTCGGCTTTTAGCGCCGTCGACCGGTTGGGGGAGATGTAAGGTCCTGCGAAAATGGCCGTACTCTACTTCTATCTGGTGGTAGTATTCGCACTCTTCGTGGTATTCCTCTTTGCGCGCGCCGGTGATAGTAACCGTATCCTCGTCCAGAACGACCTTTACGGCCTCGCGTTCGACCCCCGCGAGGTCCATCCTGACGACGAGGTCGTTTTGGGTCTCGAAGACGTCGGCGTTCGGGACCCAGTAGCGCGCCGCGCCCGACGAGAGCGGCGGCGAGATCGAGTAGAGCCGGTCGAAGAGACGGTCGACGTCGGCTAGCCGCCAGAGGTTGACGCGGGGATACCCTTTTCTTTTTACCATATGCGGCCTCCGAGGCCTATCCGTAACGTATACGTGTATTTTATTCTAACACATTTCCCGCGTTTTGCAAAC
>DATKXQ010000204.1:0-16470 GCA_035528975.1 bacterium | reverse complement strand
AGGAGTCTCTAATACTTTTGGGCCGGCGACGCAGCGGGGGGGGGAGACGTTTCGCCGGGCCGCGCGGGACAGGTCCGTAACCGTCTTCACGAAAAGGTCCCGGTCGGCGAATTTTTAACTTGCCGCCGCACAGGTTTTCTTTTATTATAGTCGGAGAGAAGGGGGCGTGGCGCAGTCCGGTAGCGCACCTGTATGGGGGGCAGGTGGCCGGAGGTTCAAATCCTCTCGCCCCCAAATTCCCGCCGCCGCGGCCTCGTCGAGGCCATAGAGGGGTTACTTTTATGCCCGTCCAGATCAGCGTTATCGGGGACGCGGCCGCCGAGCGGCCGTGCCTTGAGACGGCTTATGAAATCGGCCGGCTGGCCGCGGCGAAAGGGTGGGTCGTTGTGACCGGCGGCCTGGGCGGCGTTATGGAGGCGGCCAGCCGGGGCGCCGCGGAAACCGGCGGCCTGACCGTCGGCATACTTCCCACCTACGATATTTCGGCCGCAAACGAATACTTAAAAGTCGTCGTGCCGTCCGGCCTCGGCCACGCGCGCAACGTGTTGGTGGTAGCCGCGGGCCACGGCGTAATCGCCGTCGGCGGTAAGTACGGCACCCTGTCCGAAATCGCCCTCGCCCTCAAGCTCGGGAAGCCGGTCGTGGGCGTTAATACGTGGCCCGGCATAGAGGGCGTGTGGCCGGCCAAAGACGCCGAAACCGCAGTAGCCCGGGTTTCCGCGTTGCTCGAACCGCACAGCTAATGCCGCCGGGTATTATCAGGCGAAGGTTGATATTGTCGGGAACGGTCCAGGGGGTGGGATTTCGTTATTGGGCCGTGAGAGAAGCCGCAGCCTTCAAAATAGGCGGTTACGTGCGCAATCTCCCCGACGGCAGCGTGGAGGCGGTTCTGGAAGGACCCGCGGAAGAGGTCGAAGGTTATACCGGGCTCCTCAGACAGGGGCCGCCTTACGGCCGCGTACGGCACGTCGAAGTCGTACCGGAGGAACCCCGCGGCGGTTTCGCTTCTTTCGATGTCAAGTTTTAATTCCGGGTAGCGTTGTCATGCGAAAATACGGCCTTTCGATAGTCGCATTTGTCTCGTTGGGGTTCACCGGAGCGAAGGCGACCTTCGCCGAATTCGACGAGGTGCCCGTCACGAGATGGGTGGAGGGAGGCGGAGCCCGACTCAAGTCTCTGGCGGAGGTAAGAGCGTCGGGGCGCAGCGATTTACCGTTCTCGCGCGTATCTGTACGTCGGCCTGCGACGGACGGCGTGTACGTCGTGCGGCTCCGGGCCGGGAGCGAAGCCGCGACCACCGCGTTGGTTATTACGAAACCGTAAGGTTCTTATATGGCCAAAAAAACGGATCAAAATAAAGACGTTAAGGAACGCGAGCGGTTGGAAAAGGACGCCGAGGGATTCGGGGAAAGCGAGGACGACGACTTAGGCCCCGAACAGATTACCGAAGTAATCGACGACATCGAGTCGGAAAAAGTGTACGAGGCGAACCTCGTGCGGGCCTACCTCACGGACATCTCCAAGATTCCGATCCTGAACAGAGAAGAGGAGATCGAGCTTTCCAAGAGGATCGAAAAAGGAGACGCCTCGGCTCGAGCGAAGATGATCGTCTCCAACCTGCGCCTCGTAGTAAACGTCGCGAAACAATTCATGGGGCGGGGGATGTCGTTCCTGGACCTCATCGAGGAAGGCAACCTGGGCCTTATCCGCGCGGTCGAGAAATTTTCCCACCGCAAAGGGTGCCGGTTCAGCACGTACGCGACGTGGTGGATTCGCCAGACTATTAACCGGGCGCTCATAAACCAGGGCCGGACGGTACGCGTTCCGGTTCACGTCGTCGATTTGACCAAGAAATACTTCCGCACGGTGCAAGATCTCGCGCACAAGCTGGAGCGGGAACCGGCGCCGGCCGAGGTAGCCGGCGTTATGGGTATATCGAGCGACCAGGTCGAACGCATACTCCTGTCGTCGCGCCGGACATATAAACTGGACGCCGAATCTCCGGGCGACGAACGGTCCTTGTTGGAAAAGGTAGCAGACACCGAAGCGGAGGCGCCGTACGCGACGGCCTATTTACTCGTCAAGTACGGCCGACTGGCCGAACTCATGAAGCGCCTTAGCGAACGGGAACGGGACGTCTTGCGGATGAGGTTCGGCCTGGACGGCCATGAGCAACTCACGTTGAAAAGCACCGGCGAAAAACTGGGTATTACCCGCGAACGCGTGCGTCAAATTGAAAAAGAGGCGTTGCAGAAACTTCGCAATATGGCGAAAACCGAGGGGAGCCTGGACGAGGGGTTTTTCGGCGACGATTTATAGGTATCCCCTCGTCGGAAGGAGCGCTGCGTGATCGAGGAAAGGCTGAAAGGTTGCATTCGCGACGTACCCGATTGGCCGAAAGAGGGCATAATATTTAAAGACATTACGACCCTCCTGAAAGACCCGGAGGCCTTTAAGCTCGCCGTGGACGCTTTAGCCGACCGGTATCGCGACCGAGGCGTTAACTACGTGGCTTCGGTGGAAGCCCGGGGATTTATCCTCGGCGGCCCGGTCGCGTATCTTTTGGGCGCCGGCTTCATCCCTATTCGGAAACCCGGAAAATTGCCCTACGAGACGAGACGCGAGGAGTACGAGCTGGAATACGGCACCGACGCCGTAGAAGTACACGTGGACGCCTTCAAGGCCGGCGACCGCGTCATCGTATGCGACGACCTGCTCGCGACGGGGGGTACGGCGCTCGCTACGGCCCGACTCGTAGAAGCCTGCGGCGCCGAAGTGGAAGCGTTCGTATTTCTGGTAGAGCTCGATTTCTTAGCGGCGCGCGACAAATTACGCAAGTACGAGGTATTTTCTATAATCCATTACGCGTAGTCGCGCCGGGCGATATTGCAACGCGCCTCGTAATATGTTATAAATTGAGGACGTGTCGTCGAAAGCGCCCGTAGCTCAGAAGGATAGAGCGGTGGTTTCCTAAACCATAGGTCGGAGGTTCGAATCCTCTCGGGCGCGAATTCGGCGCCCTTGGCGGAGCGGATATGGAGTTCTATTTAAATATCGACGGAAACCAACGCGGCCCGCTGGACCTCGCCGAGTTCCGCGAGTTGGTTAAAAACAAGAACGTCTCGCAAGAGGATTACGTTTGGGAGGCGAAACAGGGGAGATGGATCAAGATAAAATTCTATCCCGAGCTCAACGCGATCTTCGACGAAGAGGCTACGCTCGCCGCAGCCGAAGACGAGGGTTTCTTCATCAACGTCGAGGGTAAGACCGGCGGCCCGTTCCCGCGCGACGCCATACTCAAAGAAATCGAAAGGGGGAGGTTCCGAGACTCACACTTCGTTTGGGACGGCGTTGCCAACCGTTGGCTCAAGGCTTCGGAACACCCGGTATTTTCGAGGTTTTTGGCGGAAGGGGCGAGGCCCGTAACGACGAAGAGGTATTACCTCAGCAAAGAAGGGGCGCGCTTCGGGCCCTTCGATTACGCCGAAGTAGAAGAGAAAATCTTAAGCCGCGAGTACGGCGGCCAGCACTACGTTTGGGAACCGCAAGTTAAGAAGTGGGTGAAATTGGAGGAGATACCCGATTTCGCCGACGTACTCGCGGACCTCAGCGCGGCGGAACCCGAAACGCCGCCGCCGATGCCGGCCGAGCAACCGGCCCCGCCCGCGCCCAAGTTGGAGCTCCCGGCCCCCGCGCCCTCTCCCACGCCGCCGGAGCTGATTCCGCGGGTTGGACCCGCCGCCGGGCCGCCGGCCCCGGCCGAAGTCGCGCGCCCCGGCCCGGTGTTCGGAAAGCCGCCCGGCCCCGTAGGTGCCGGACGGCCGGCGCCGCCCGGCGCGCCGAGCGCTCCCGCAGGTCCTCCGCCGGGCGGTGGTCCCGCCGAGCCTAAAGTAGGCGATCTGGTATCGATATCGATACCGGCGCCGCAAAAACCGCCGGCGCCGGCCGAGGCGCCCGGGAAAATATCCGTTGACGAAGTCGAGTTCCGAAAAGTGTCGGGCGCGGACGAGGCCGTTTTGCCGAAAGCCGAAGGTCCCAAGGTGGACCGTTCGGTAGTGCTCGATTTCTCGCGCCCCTCTTTCGTTCGACGGATTGCGGCGCAACTCGTGGACTTGTTCTTTATAAGCCTTTCCTATTTCGTCGTCGCGCTCTTATTCGGTCTTTTAGATATGAACCCCTACATGCCGGGCCCGGACCAGTATTACTTCCAACAGCTCTTCTGGGGCGTCGTCGCCGGCATAGGCGTCTTTTACTTCCTGGTGCGGGACGCGGGCGGGGCCAGCATCGGCAAACGCATCATGGGATTACGCGTAGTAAAATATGACGATTACGACCGGCCCGCCAATCTCGTCCATTCGATCCTGCGCAATATAACGCTATTGCTGCCCCTTTTAAATATCCTGGATATCATCTATGCCTTTACGGACCCTAAAGGGCGCAGGGTCGGGGATCGTTTCGCCGGCACCATCTTGACCGAAGGCACGGAAATCGATTACCTGCGTCAGCACCGGACTATTCTCGATGAAATATATTAACACGGAGATCCTTTTACGTAACCGCCAGGTATTCGTAAAAGCGCGCGATGGTGCCTTCGGAGAAGCCGGCCGTCTGGTCGATGAGATACTCGCGCTGTACGGCGAAAACGGAACCGAGTCTTTCGAGGCCGAAAACCTGAAAAATATAATGGCTCGGCTCGTAGACCGACTTTACCACGCGAGGTATTACGCCCGGTTATCGGCGGGGGGCAACAACTTAGACCCGCCCTCGGAGATAGACCACGCCGAACAAGCTTATATCGATCACGTCGAGACCATGTACTCCTATGCGCGCTCGATTAACCGCTTCGTGCGTCACGAAATGTTGATCGTTTCTTTCGCCGGGGACCACCCCGACGTTTCGGAAAACCTGAAAGCGTACCTGGCCGAGATCCGCAAAAGCGACGCGAACCTAATCTACATAAACCTGCGTAGCTTACGGGAGCGCATGCGGGCTTACGGCCGATTCATGAATTATCCGCGGGCCGCCGCGGCCGAAGCTCAGGCCGCGTTGTCGTGACGTTCTCGAAGGAGGAAAAATGACGAAACGTTTCTTCCGGGCAACGCTAACCGTTTGTTTCCTGACGCTGACCCTCGCGCCCCTATCGTGGGCGAAGACGACGAAACCCGTAATAGCGGTGTTCTATTTCGAGACCCAGGGAGCGCGTAGTTACGTAGGTCCCGTCGTCGCCAAATACCTGATGTCGGCGCTCGCGTACCTGGGGAAGTACAAAGTCGTCGAACCCGAGAAAATCGATAAGGTTATGGAGGGTTCCGAAATCGGGGAGGGGGACCCCGTTTCGACGGCGGACGCCGTAAAACTGGGCAAGAGACTCGGCGCCGTGATCGCGTGTCGCGGCAAGGTGGCGAAGAGCGGCGAGAAATACACGGTCACGGTCGACTTTATAAGCACCGCCAACGGCGCCGTGGTTACGTCGAAGAGCGCTAACGTGACGGGCGAGGCAAACCTCTCGAAAGGCATAGACCGTATAGTGGGCTTAACGGATTGAGGTCGGTATCCGCAAAGCTGGTATTCCTGGTGACCGCACCCGCGGCGGTTTTTTTATTTACCGCGGCCGGCGCCGAAGAAGCGGGTTTCTTCGCATCCCTGGACGACGCCGTATCGGAGGCGCGCGCCGGCGACCGCGAGAAAGCCAGCGCCGCGCTTTTGCAGCTCGCGGAGGAGTACCCCGGCGAGCCCTCGGCATTCTACAACCTCGCCCTTACCTACGAATTCGATAAAGACGGCAATAGATACCGGACCGAGAACTTAAACGTCGCCGCGGCGTTTTATCTCCAAGCGCTGGCCGTCGACGCGGGTTTTACGCCGGCGCGGTTTAATTTGGCCGTCGTCTGGCACAAGCTGGGGTATCTCGACGAAGCGGCGACGGAATACCGCCTCGTCGCCAAGGCGGGCGGCGATTCGGCCCCGCGCGCCGAATACAACCTGGCGTTGGTTCTAAAGGAACAGGGACGCTTCGCCGAAGCCGAAAGGTTGCTGGCCGAAGCCGCGGCTCCCTATGACGACGTATCGCGGGTACGGTTCCTCGCGTTGTTGGCGGAAGACGCGGGGGAGATAGGGCGAGCTATCCGTCTTTGGAAACGAGCCCTGGACCTGGACGACGACCCCGTGCTAACTGCCCTGGCGGTAAAACACCTCCAGGCGTTGCGCGGTTACTGAGTAAACGACGAGGAGGCCGACGGCGAACATGTCTTCCAAGAGATGGTGGTTTTGGGGCGGGGGAGCGGCGGCGCTCGCCTTGCTTATGGTGGTTTTGGCCGTCGCGCTGCTGTGGCGTTTCGTCCCCGACATAAAGGCGTACTCCCCGCTGGGTAAAAAAATCGCGGTGCTGGACGTCCGGGGATCGATCGAATCCTCCGAAGGCCTAATCAAGATAATACACGCCTACCGCGACGACCCCGCGGTGGCGGCGGTCATCGTCTACGTCGACAGCCCGGGCGGCATGGTCGCGCCGACGCAAGAAATCTACGCGGAATTGTTGAAGCTGAAAGAAAAGGATAAAAAAGTCTACGCGTACATCTCTACCGTAGGTGCCTCGGGGGGATATTACCTCGCGTGTGCGGGCGACAAAATTTACGCGAGCCCGGGCGCCCTTACGGGGTCGATCGGCGTCATTTTTACGTTCACTAACGTCGAGGGTTTGTTCGGCAAGGTGGGCCTATCTACGAAGACCATAAAGAGCGGCCGCTACAAAGATATCGGTTCGCCGTTCAGGCCCATGATGCCCGAAGAGGAAGCCCTCCTGGGCGAGACCGTCGACGACGTCTATCAGCAATTCCTGGACGTGGTAACGGAGGCGCGGCGGCCTACGATAACCGCGAAGCTCGAGGCGGAGGGGGAGAAAGCGCCCACCCGCTATCGCGTACGGCGTTACGTTATGGAATACGCCGACGGCAGGATCTTTTCCGGCCGGCAAGCCTACGAGCTGGGTTTCGTGGACGAACTCGGTAATTTCCAGACGTGCTTAAAGAACGTCGCCGAAGACGTCGGCATCGAGGGCGAACCCACCGTAGTGCGCAAAAAGCTCCAGGAGAAGTCGGCGTGGAGCGGTTTGTTCGGCCGCCTGCAAAAGGAATTGCTCGGGTTCCAAGAACCGGCCACTCGCGTCGAATTCAAGTACTCTCTTTTCTAAACGAAGCCGGCGGCCTCGCGCAACGGAGGCGCCGGCCCCCCCCAGGTTTAATAACTTCCACGCAGGGGGTTAGGACGTGCGCAAGACAGCCATTGTATTCTTAGCGTTGTTCGTAATTTTAGCGTTCGGCTGCGCCAAAAAGGCCGAAGAGTCGACGTTCGCCGAAAAGGAATCTCCCTACCTCGCGGACGAGCCGGCGGAAGAAGCGCCGGCGGCCCCCGAGCCGATGAAATCCAAGAAAATGGATACGTCGTTGGCCGACGAGAGGGGCACCGCCGGCGGGGCGGAAGAAGTAACCGCACCCGACGTCTTAGGAGAGGGCGTCCCGGAAGCGAGCGCCGCGGAGCTCGGCCGGGAATTGAAACTCATTAGAACGGCGGATTTGACGACCGAGGTGGACGACGTCGACGACGGCTTCGAAGAAATCTACGCGGTCGCCAAGGCGGAAAAAGCCATAGTCGTCGGGACTACGCGCTCCGTGGCGGACGAGGGTTACTCGTACGGCTCCGTGACGGTAAAAGTCGACCCGTCTAAATATGACGAGACGATGAAAGCCCTGCGCCAGGTGGGGAAGCTGCTTTCGGAGAATAGTACGACGGAGGACGTAACGCAGGAGTACGTCGACCTCCAGGCCCGCCTCGAAAACGCCGAAAGGACCCGCGACCGCTACCTGGAGATATTGGCGACGCGGACCGGCGCGGTGCACGACGTTCTGGAAGTCGAGCGCGAAATAGAACGCGTAACCGAGAACGTCGAGCGGCTCAAAGGCCAATTGCGCTACCTCGACTCGCAAATAGGTTTATCTACTATAACGGTAAACCTGGAAGAACCGCACGGCGCCGTACCTACCGGTTACAATTTCGGCAAGGCCATCAAGGACGCGTTACGCATCGCACTCCGGATATGCATCTTCCTGATTCAGGCCGTTATAGTACTAATGCCGTTTATCATAATCCTTGTTATACTGGTGTTGATAATCAGGTTCATCGTATGGTTTTGGCGCCGACGGCGCCGTAAGGCAAAGAAAGCGGCTACGGAAGCATAGGCAATTAGGATAACGACGCGGACGACTCGGCCGGCGGCTATGCGCGACGGCTACGAGCGCGTAGGGGCTCGCGGTACCCGATATTATATAAACCGAGGAGGTCGACCGTTATGACCAAGGCGGATTTAGCGCGGTCCATCGGGAAGAAACACAACCTGACGCAGAAAGAGGCCGTTCGCGTAGTAGATGCTATCCTGGAAACCATAAGCGATGCTTTAGGGCAAGGCGAAAAAGTTGAATTGCGAGGATTCGGCTCTTTTACCGTAAAAAAGCGACCCGGCCGCATGGCCCGGAACCCCAAAACCGGCGAACGGGTATACGTGGCGGCCAAGGTAGCGCCGGCCTTTAAGGCTTCGAAAGCGCTAAAAAAACTACTCGACGAGACCGACGTAGCGGAGGAATCCCGCGGCGTCGACTAGAAGTGAGGAAAAGAGGTGACTTATGGGCTGTCCGAGGAAAAGGAAGCGCGTCAAAATTGCGAAGCATAAAAGGAAGAAACGGTCAAGGGCTAACCGTCACAAAAATAAAAAGTAGGATATGGGCGGCGTAGCGCTTGTTAACATAATATATATTATCAGACGTTATTAACCGGCTGTTACTCCTATCCTTTTTATTATCCTGCATATACTACTCCCGACTTCCCAATTTACTTAATATGAAAAAGCTCCCGCGAGGGAGCTTTTTCGTATATTATCGCCGGGCTTTTTTCCGCGCCAGGCGATACAACTTCATATAAGCCCGCGCGGAACGTTCCCATGAGAAATCCCGCCCCATTCCTCGTCGCATTATATTACGCCATCGGCGCGGCGTCGCATAGGCGTTTATCGCCCGTCGCATAGCTTCTACCATAGCGCGACCGGTATACCTTTCGAATTCGAAGCCTACGCCGTCGCGTTTATTATCGTCGGCGTCGTTTACCGTGTCGGCGAGACCTCCGGTCGCCCTTACGACGGGTACCGTTCCGTACGCCATGGCTATCATTTGACCTAAGCCGCACGGTTCGTAGCGGGACGGCATCATGATCATATCGGCGCCGGCGTATATCCTGTGGGCCATGGCGTCATCGAACGTAAAATGGGCGGAGAATTTCTTCGGGTGGCGCTTCGCGACTTCCTCGAACAAGCGGTGATATTTTCGGTCGCCCGTCCCCAGCAGTACGTAGCGGCACGGCAATTGCAGGACGCTGTCGATGCCGTCGACCAGGATGTCGAAGCCCTTTTGGTCGGCCAGGCGCGATATTATACCTACGAGCGCGGCCTTGGGTTCGTGTTGGAATTTGTTTTCTTCTTCGAGGGCCCGTTTACATACCGCCTTGCCCTTCAGGTTTTCGGAGCCGTAGTTAGCGGGTAGGTGGGCGTCTTTTTTCGGGTTCCATATCGAATAGTCGATGCCGTTCAGCACGCCGAACAAGTCCTGCCGCCGCTGCCGCAAAACGCCGTCCATGACGAAGCCGAACTCCGGCGTTTGTATTTCTTCGGCGTACCTCTCGCTGACGGTGCTCACAAGGTCGGCGTGCATTATACCGGCTTTGAGGAAAGAGAACTGCCCGAAAAACTCCATGTCGTTTATGTTGAACCGATCCCACCCGAGGTTCGTGATGGGAAAATACTTCTTATCGAAGTTGCCCTGGTAACCGGTGTTGTGTATGGTGAACAGCGTCCCCGCATTTCCGAAATCGGCGGCGTAGTGGTCTTTAACGTATGCGGGTATTAAACCCGTTTGCCAATCGTGAAGGTGGATACAGCCGGGTTTTATTTTCTCGTGGATCATCAGTTCCAAAGCGCCCCGGCATAATAACGTAAAGCGTTCCGCGTTATCGGGGTAGTCGATGCCCTTTTCCTGGTAAAGGCCGTCGCGGTAGAAATACGGGTCGTAGCCTATGAAATAGGCCGGGATGTCGGTGCCCGGTATATTGGCCACGTGGATAGTTGCCGTTATGGTGGTCGCTCCGACCGGCACGTCCAAGCGACCTACCCGTTTCTCGCAAAACCCCCCGCGCGATACTTCCTTGTAATACGGCATTATGAGTACCGGGTTCGCTCCCACTTTGGCCAAAGCTTTCGGAAGCGAACCGGCGACGTCCGCCAGGCCCCCCGTTTTGGCGAACGGGACCGCTTCGGAGACGACGATTACCGCTCTCAATTTCGCCATAAACAACCTCGGCTTCCCTGTCGCTAGTCTCCGTCGGCGGGCCGGAAATTCCTCAAATCTTCGGCAGCCTGTTCGGGAATGGTGGGGTTGATATAGAAGCCGGTTCCCCATTCGAACCCGGCGACCTTGGCGAGTTTGGGTATTATCTCGATATGCCAGTGATAGTGTTTTAACTCGTCGAGGCCGCAGGGAGCGGTGTGGAGCACCATGTTATAAGGAGGCGTTCCCAAAAGGCCGTTGATTTTTTGGATAACTATCTTGACGTGTATGGCGAGGTGTCGTATCTCCTCGTCCACGATATTCCTGAAGGACGACTTGTGGTGTCTGGGTATTATCTGCGTTTCGAACGGGAACCTCGGCGCGAACGGGACGAAAGACACTAACAGGTCGTCGGAGAAAATTAGCCGCCGGCCGTCGTCCGATTCTTGCCGTACGATGTCGCAAAATACGCAGCGTTCCTTGTATTCGAAATGGCTCAAGGAGCCCGATAATTCCTCGGTTATCCGTTTGGGGACGACGGGCGTGGCGATAAGCTGGCAGTGCGGGTGTTCCAGGCTGGCTCCGGCCGACTCCCCCACGTTTTTAAATATCTGTATATATTTGAACCTCTTGTCGTTTTCGAGGTCGGCCATGCGGCCGACGAAAGCGCGGAGCATATCCTCGATTTCATCCCGGGGCATGGTCCCGAGGGTGGCGTCGTGCTCGGTTGTTTCGATTATGACTTCGTGAGCGCCGATGCCGTTCATCCGGTCGTATATCCCCTCGCCGCGGGCGTCGAGGTCCCCCTCGATTTGCAGGGCGGGGTATTTATTGGGGACTACGCGCAGCGTCCACCCGGGCGTATCGGGCGGCGAGCCGCCGGGGCGATACGCGATTATCTCCGGCGGCGTCGAGCTCTCCGCGCCGGGGCAAAAAGGGCAATTCGCTTTTCCTTCGGCGGTGGCGTGCGCGTTTTCGAGAAGGATGAAATCCTGAGGCCGCTTAGCCCTTTCGGCCGCTATGACAACCCACCGTCCTACAACGGGGTCTTTTCTGAGCTCAGGCACTGCGACCTGCTTTCTTCGGTGCCGGCGCCGTCCCGGCGTCTTTCAGCCCCTCGTCCTGCATGAGTTTGTGCAATTCGTCCATAAACTCGCCCACGTCGCGGAACGAGCGGTAAACGGAGGCGAAACGAATGTACGCGACTTCGTCCAGCTCTTTGAGGGCCGCCATTACCCGTTCGCCGATGGCGCGGCTGGGGATCTCGCCCTCGTAGGTGGCGCTCAGGTCGCGTTCGATCTTGGTTACGAGGGCTACGATATCGTCGTGCGAGACGGGCCTTTTTTCGCACGCGGTCACTATCCCCCGTATTATCTTCTCGCGATTGAACGCCTCGCGGTTGCCGTCCTTCTTTATAACGAGTAAGGGGACGTCCTCTCTTCGCTCGTAGGTCGTGAAGCGGCGGCCGCAATTCCGACATTCGCGCCGCCGCCGTATCACGTGGCCGCCGTCGACGGCCCGCGAGTCCACTACCCTATCCCGGCCTTTGCCGCAATACGGGCATCTCATTGTTTGCCCCCGCGTGTTTTTCCGCCGGCGCCCTTTTCTTTACGCCTGTCATCCAACCCCGTCATTTCTTTCTCGAGGATGTCGGCGTCCAACTCGTGCGTGGTGAACGATTCCAGGCCGGGCGTAGCCGTAAAACCCTGCCCCCGGATAACGCTCCGGCCGCGCTCGAGCGTGCAGTACGACTCCGAATATATTCGGTGGCCGTCGGCGTCCCAACTGAGTTCTTCCGTTTTTAGGACGGCGCCGTCTTTCCGCGATACGAGCACCACGTTCCCCCGGGCGGTCATGCTGTGGCGCAGGAGGTCGACGGTCCCCTCGCGCGCCGTCAGTGTGGAGCTGTAGACGCCGTCTTCGTAGAAATCGACGTGGACGACGAATACCCGGGCTTCGTTCGCGTAGTCGTAGACGTCGGCCCGGTCGGCCTTCAGCCGCCAGGCCACGTTCTCGGCCTCGGTTTCGGTGAGCGTGAAATTGTCTATTACCTGCGTGGGCATATTCTTCGGCGGCGGCGGGAGTTCCTCTTCGGCGTACCGGCACGCGCACATGCCCGCCGCGGCAAGGACCGATAAGCTGAGTACTAGTTTGTGCGTAACGCCCCCTCAGTCGAAATCGACCGCAACCGCGCCGCGGCCCAGAATATCGTGTATGTGGACGATCGCCACGGGTCGCCTTTCGCCGTCGACGGCGAAGAGGGCCGTTATCTGGTAGGTTTCCATGACGTTAAGCGCCCGCGCCCCGGTGACGTCGAGTTCGATCGTTTTGGGGTTTTTCGTCATCACGTCCGCGGCCGTCGCTTCGCCGGTCACCCCTCGCTCGTACGCGCGGCGCACGTCGCCGTCGGTTATTACGCCGACGAGGCGGCCGGCCTCGTCCGTGACGGCGGTTATGCCGAATTTCTTCGCGCTCATTTCCGCGACGGCGGCGGCGAACGTTGCGCTGGACGGCACCCGCGGCACCGCCTCGCCCGTATGCCCCAAAACCGATACCTGGGACAGGAGCCGCCGGCCCAGCGTCCCGCCGGGATGTACGGCGGCGAAATCCTCCTCCTGGAAGCCGCGTTTTCGCATGGCGCAAATCGCGAGAGCGTCGCCCATAACCAGGGCCGCCGTGGTGCTGGCCGTAGGAACGAGGCCGAGGGGGCAAGCCTCCCGGCCTACCGACGTCTTGATAACGTAGTCGGCCTCGCGCGCCAGGGACGACTCGGGTTCGCCGGTCATGGCCACCAGCTTAACTCCCAAAGCCTTCAGGGAAGGCACGAGGTACAATATCTCCGGGGTCTCGCCGCTGTATGAGACGGCGATGACGACGTCGCCCGGCCTGACCATGCCGAGGTCGCCGTGAACGCCCTCGGCCGGGTGCAGGAAGAACGAGGCGGTGCCGGTCGACGATAACGTAGCCGCGATCTTCTGGGCCACGATGCCCGACTTCCCTATCCCGATGAGTATGGCGCGCCCTTCCGTGGCCAGGACCGCTTCTACCGCTCCCCGGAAGCCGTCGTCGATGTGCTCGCCGAGAGCGCGCACCGCCTCCGCCTCGATGGCGATCACGCGTCCGGCGTCCCTCTTGACGTCGTCGTCCATTAGCTGTCCGGCCATCCTCTCACGTGCTCGTGTATCGTCAGGCACTGCGTCAACAATTCGCGAAGGCGGTCCATAGGCAACATGCTCGCCGCGTCGCACGGGGCGTGGGAGGGGTCGGGGTGGAACTCCAGGAAGAGGCCGTCGACGCCGGCCCCGCACGCGGCGCGCGCCAGCGGAAAAATCAAATCGCGCAAGCCCCCCGCCGGGTCGTCGCTCGTCTTCCCCGGCAACCGCACGACGTGCGTCACGTCGAAGAACACCGGGTAGCCGTAGCGGCGGAGCGTGACCAGCGACCGGGGGTCGAAGACGATGTCGCCGTACCCGAATACGGCGCCGCGCTCGGTTACCAGTATGCGGTCGTTGCCCGCGGATTCGATCTTCCGCAAGGGGATCGCGACCTGCTCGGGCTTGAAAAATTGCGCCTTTTTGACGTTTATCGGCTTGCCCGCGGCGGCCAGGGCGAGGGTGAGCTGCGTTTGTTTCGAAAGGTACGCCGGGAGCTGGAGGCAATCGAGGACCGCGGCCGCCCCGGCCACCTCGCCGGGCGTGTGCACGTCGGACAGCACCGGTATACCCACTTCGTCGCGGACGCGCGCCAGGATGGCGAGTCCCTTTTCCGGCCCCGGCCCCTGGTAGGTCTCGTGGCTGGAACGGTTGTCCTTCAAATACGAGGACTTGTATACGTACGGGATGCCGAGCTCCGCGCAAACGGCCGCGCCGTATCGCGCCGTCTCGAGCGCGAGCTCCTCCGTCTCTATGACGCAGGGGCCGCCGATGAGGGCGAACGCGCCTCCGCCCACCGTAACGTTTCCGACCTTCACCGCTTTGGATGCCATAACCCGGTACCCCGTTCTACAGCTCCGCTCCGACGGAGGCCAATTTGGCTTTCCAATCGTCCAGGGCGCCGTCGGCGTAAAACTTCTCTACCAGGAAATCGAAGGCTTTCGGCTCGCCGAGCGGTTCGCCGAAGAGGCCTTCCAGGTGGCGGTGGACGGCGCGTTGGATCACGCGCGCCAGCATATAGTTCTTACTGTACATGGGATAGAGTAAGGGGAAATATACCTCCGACCACCTTCCGGGGTCGCCGTAGCGGTAGTCGAGAAAGCGTTCCGTGTGGCGGTTCAGCGCCGCGTCGAGGTCGCCGTCGGCGTCGCGATACGCGTCGATCTCGAAGCTCTGGTTGACCATGAAACGCCGCACGCGCACCGCGAACGCCTTTTCGGCGGCCGCTACTACCCGGGATATCTCGTCGTCGGTTATGGGGGTGAAGGCGCGGAGCCACGCGGGCCGGCTTACGAACAAACCCCACGTATCGGCCATCGCCTCGGCGAAAAATCCCGCGTCGCCGTATTTCAACGCGAAGCTCTCGCAGGCCGTGAATTTACGGTGAACGGCGTGGCCGAATTCGTGGTATAGCGTTTGGAGGTCCCCCATGCCGCCTTTGAGGTTAAGCAGAATGCGGATATCGTCCGGCACGCGGATCGGGAAACACAAACCGCCGTAGGGTATGTCGGCATCCTGGTATATAGGGACCCCCATCGCGTCGAGGTCGTGGCCGAACCCCTTGACGACTTCGGCCAGCGACGGGAGCGCCGCTTCCCTGGGGAAATATTTGTCGTCGGCGGAAGTTAGCCGGTAGGCTACGTAATTCAAATCCCAGGGCTCGACGCGGCCCAGGTTGAATCGCGCGCCGCCCTCCGCGAGGAGCTCTTCGTACGCCTCCCGCGTCTCTCGTTCATATTTCGCGAATATCTTTTCGAGTTCCGCTACGGTCAGATGTTCCCGCGCCAAAGCGAGGGAAGGATAGTCGTCGTGCCCGAGGGCCTTCGCGGCCTCGTTGCGTAGTCTGTAGAGACGCCTCGCCTTTTCGGCCAATTGCCGCCGGAGCTCACCCTCGGAATCGAGGGCCCGGCGCCTTTTTTCGCGGTCGTTTTCCTTGAAAAGAATTTTCGTCTTTTCGTACCGCGGAATTTCTCCCCCCTCCAACGTCGGCCTGGTGTTGATTACGATTTTCTGGATCTCTTCTTTCAGGTCGATGATCTCGTCCGTCTCGGCGCGGACTTGCGTTACCCAGTCGGACACGATGGAAGCGCGCCTCCGAGCGGCTTCGCCGTAGTCGCCGGAAAGTACGGCCGCGCACGTATCGGCGACCTCGGGCGCGAGCAACGCGTCGCGCCGTCTCTTCTCGTGAACCGCCAAGTCGACGTCGGCGTGCCGGTAATACAAGTCGAAGGCCTCTTCGCCCTCGACGACGTTCAATTCCTCGAGGCCGGTTTCGATTTCGTCGAGTCGGTCTACGGCGTCCTGCGGCATAGCGCTTCTCCTCTACGTCTTATCGCGAAACGGGGAACGAAAACAAGTATCTCTAACGAGACATGCCCCGCAACATTGGTTGCGGCCCACGACGTACGATAAAAACGCGGTCACTACGAAAGCCGCCCCGAAGACGACCGTAGGCCAAGAAAACCGGAAAAGCAGAAGATAGGCAAAACCTAAAAGCGGAACGCCGGCGTACCAATAGAGCCAAAATATCTTCGTTATACGTTTACCCCGCGGCTCGTGGCCGGGGGCGGAACGGTATAACAACGCCGAGATATTTCCCAGGCCTCGCGCGCACGTTTTCCCGTAGTACGGGCAATTCGTACACGCTATCTTCGTTTGAACCAGGATGTACCAAAATAGAAAAACGCCCAGGTAAACGCTCGCGAAGTAACCCCGCGCCACGTCGAACGTCCCCCAGAAGCCGATTAAAGGCGGTAGGAGCGTAGCGATCGTTACGAGAACGACGGTCTTCGCCGGATAGCTCGCGCGGCCGAACGGGTTATAATATCCGGTATCCAAGGGCGTTTTACTTGCCGCCGCTTAATCTATCGTTGAGATTGGTCATTTTTAAACAACTTTGGATTATAACATAAAAAAGACTTTCGTCCCGAGGCCAAGTGCTTTGGGTCGGCGTA
>DATKXQ010000203.1:0-3137 GCA_035528975.1 bacterium | reverse complement strand
CCGCGTATCTCGGCCTCGGCGTACGTATCGCCGGCATCGGTGTTGACGAGCATGTTGAGCGCGAAGATGACGGCCTGCGGCGGCCCGACACGCCCCTCGTCGACGACGAAATCCTGGATGACGAGGCGGCCGCCGGGGTTGAGCGCCGCGGCGCCGTTCGCGATTAACGCCTCGTTCTGGGCGGGCGAGTTGCTGTGCAGCAGCTGCGACATGAAGACGAGGTCGTAGCCGCGCGGCAGCGGGTCGACGTTGGCGTCCCCCTCGACGACGTCTATTTTCCCGGACAATCCCCCGGCCTCGACGTAACGTCGCGTAAGGGGCGTTACGTGCGGAAGGTCGACGACCGTGGCCGTTATTTTTTTCGACGCGCGCGCGAAGGCCAAAGCGTACGCGCCGGAGCCGCCGCCCACGTCCAGCACGCGGGAGACGCCGGCGAGGTCCAACGTCGCGACGAGGCGCTCCGCCCGCAGGGAGGCGCCGTAGTGCATAGCGGCTATGAAGGCCTCGGTGCGGCGCTCGCCGGCCTCGCCTCCCGGCCGCTCGAAGACCGAGGTCCCGGCGCGAACGGCGTCGGTGAGCGTGCTCCACGAATCCCACAGGTTGACCGTATGCATCAGGCCGGCCATGTATTCGGGCCTCCCGACGACGAGGTAACGGGAGGAGGCCGGCGTATTGGCGAACGTTCCCCCCTCTTTGGTGAGCAGGCCGAGGACCGCCAGCGCGCTCATCAGGCGGTCCGTGGCGCGGGCGTCGGTACCCAGCTCTTCCGCCACCTCGGCCGAGGTCTTCCGCTCGTCGCCGAGCGCCGTGAACAGACCCAGCTCGTACGCGGTTAATAATATGCGGCTGCGGAAGAAGGCGCGCGCTAGCTGGTGGAGGTCATCGGCGGTGAGTTCGGCTTTCGGGTTATCCTTCGGCATAAGGCTACTCCTGCATTCTATTTGATAGGGAGGGTTTCGGCGCCGGCCGCGGCCCCTTCCGCCCGCCGCTTTATCCCGAGCATACACTTCCGCATCATTATGAAGTCGCCGACGTCGATCATGAAGTACCCGAGTATTACCGGGAACTTCCACTTATACCGCCAACGAAGCCGCGTCACGAGGCGCGTGCGGCCGTCGCCCTCCGGGTACAGCCCCCACGCCCACGAGAACCTCCCGCCGGGCAGGTTCCACGTCATCACGCGGTTTGGCTCGAGCACCACGACCTCCATATGACTATTCCTATCGAGGGGTATCTCGTCGCCTATTTTAATATCCTGGAACTCGGGCAATATCCGCTCGGCGCTGGGGACGCCGGCGTTGTCGAGCCGATCGTAGCTGTAAAACCCGGCGCGGCGATGGCCTATCTGCACCAGCCAGGGCCAGATATCCTCCGGCCGGGCGTAGACGGTGACGCCTCGCGTGGCGTCGAGGTCCGGCTCGGCGACGAGGTCGTCACCCGGCATGGCCCGCTCGAGCTCCTCGTCGGTCGCGCCCCACCGCAGCTGCCACGGCCTGAACACCAGCAGGTACGCGAGGACGGCGACGACGGCCGCGCATACTATAATAAGAACGGCGCATAACAAACCCCGGAGCAATTTTTTTAACGCCGACATCCCCGACTCACTCCTATATTTAAAACCGAAGAACGTTTCGGTATCAACCTTATGGGCGCCAATCGGCGGGGGGCGCCTACTCGCCTACTTGCTGCGATATTATTTCGGGGATAAGGTACGTGAACCACACCGCGTTCAGGCCCAGCCTCTCCTCCCCGCCGCGCTGCGGGTCCCTCTCGACGCGGGCCGAGTTCACGCCCAGGAGGTATATCCCCGTGCTCAAATACAGGTTCAACTTCGCGCCCCGCGTCTGCATGACGCCGCCCGGCCGCGTCAGCACCGGGCTGCCGCTGCAGCCGGCGTGGAGCCGGCACTCTATCAGGAAATAGGGGTGCCCCTCGAAGGGGATGGGGTAAAACGAGGCCAGCGTCCCGCGGCCCACGAGGGGGAGATTGTATTCGACGTCGTGCAGGCCGAGAGGATACCCGATGACGACGACGTCCTCGCCGACCTGGATGACGACCTCCTCCGGGATGTGGTTCTCGGGGCCGAAGGGCGTTACGACGAACTCGGACCGGAGGCGAGAGGCGTTCAACGGAATGGCGACGACGTCGACGGCGGCGCCGTACGCCGGGTGCTCGAGCCACAGGCGCCTCCCCGGTCGGTCGTAGAGGGGGACGACGTATACGCCGTTCCGGCGGATGTCGGAGGCGTCCGTATGCAATCTCAACTTCAACTTATCGGGGCGGTGGCCGGCCTCTTCCTCCAGGACGACGTGCCGGCTGGTAATCAGATAGGCGTCGCCCCCCGCGGCGTAGAAAAAACCGGTGGCGCGGGCTATGAGCTCGTTTCCCCGGAAGCACTCGAGCTGGGCCACCGAGAACGCGAGGGAGGGGATCTCAATCGAAGCCCCTTCCACCTCCGGCGCGACGAAGGCGCTCGCGGCCTCTTCGCCTTCGGGGCCTTTGAGTATCGCCGCCGCGGGGCCGGCGCCGGACGCCGCCAGCGCGCACGCCGCGGCGAGGCCGCACTTGATATGTCTTACTATCGGCATCTTATCTTCGGCGCGCCCGCCGCTAATCGGAGTCGATGACGACCTTCTGCGGGTCTTCGGCGTCGACTTTGACCGGTATCACGGCGCCGGGTTGGAACTGCGGGAGAACCGAGCGCGGGATGACCGTATCGAAGCTCCCGTCGTACGCCGCCCGAAAGCCGCCTTCCACCCGCACCTGGAGGTTCAGGTACGGCTGGTCGTTGACGGCAACGACGACGACGCCGCCCACTTCTCCGAAAACGCCAGGGCCGGGAACGGGAGCGGCGCCAAAAACACCCCCCGGAGGGAAAACCTCACGCGCGCCATAACCTGACACCTCTGCGGGCCGTTAGCGAAAACTCCTTCGCTTCATAACATATTAATCCCGACCGCGCAACTACGAGCCGAAGCAGAAGAACGCGCGCTCGCCGTAGCGCCCGACGTTCTCCTCGACGGATCGTACTTCCCGGTGATAAAGTGGCTATTTCGCGCCGTGCGGCACCAGGCACAGGAACCGCAGCGGCCCCGCGCCGGCGTTCTTGAAGTTGTGCATCTCGCCGGGCCAGACCA
>DATKXQ010000202.1:0-5143 GCA_035528975.1 bacterium | reverse complement strand
ACGTACGGGCCGGCGTCGGCCACTCCCGGCCTGAAGGTGGCGTACGGCTTCGCGCTCGAGCCGAGCTACCCCAACCCGGCGACGAGCGAGGCGCGGATAGCGTTCTCGCTGCCGCTGGGCGTCACGGGCGAGTACGAAGTGGCGATATTCGACGTCGCCGGCCGCAAGGTGCGGACGGTGGCGGCGGGTGCGAGTGCGGCGGGGCGAAACGAGGTAACGTGGAACCTGGCCGACGACGCCGGCCGCAAAGTGGCGCCCGGTGTCTACCTCTACCGGCTTACGGCCTCTTGCGGCAGCGCCGTTCACCGCGCCGTCGTTATGCCCTAGCGCAGTTGCGAAGAAAAAAAGCGGCCCCGCGCGGGGCCGCTTTTTTATTCGCCTTCGGGTCGTCGGATGATCCTCTCGAACGTCTCGCGCGCGGCCTCGAGGTCGTCGTTGCGGACCGCCCGCAGGAATTCGTCCCGCCCCGGGAACTTCTTCTTCACTTCCGCGGCAAAGGAGCCGTCCTCGACGGCGGCCAGTATTTCCTTGAGCGCTCTGCGGGACTCGGGGCCGATGATTTTCGGGCCGCGGGTGCCGCCGCCGTACAGCGCGGTGGAGGATATGCGGCGCCTCATCCCCTCCAGGCCGTACTCGAACATCAAGTCGGCGATGTACTTTACTTCCCGAACGCACTCGATATAGGCGAGCGCCGGCGGGTATCCCGCCTCCACCAGCGTCTCGAAGGCGGCTTCCGCGAGGGCGGGGAGGCCGCCGCACAGCACGGCCTGTTCGGAGAAGAGGTCGAGCCGGGCCTCGTCGGCGAAGGTCGCCGCGATGACGCCCGCGCGGCCGCAGCCCAGCGCCCGGGCGTACGCCAGGGCCCGCAGCCAGGCCTCGCCGGTGGCGTCCCGGGCCACCGCGACTTTGGCGTTCAGGCCGCGGCCCGCGACGTAGTATTCCCGCAGGAGGCGTCCCGGCCCCATGGGGGCGACGAGCACCGCGTCCGCGTCCGGGGGAAGAGCGACGTCGCCGAAGTGGACCGGGCCGCCGTGCGCGAAGATGACCGCGGCGCCCGGTTGCAAGTGGGGCGCTACCTCGCGGCCGAAGAACTCCCCCTGGACCTCGTCGGGAACGAGGACCGCCACGAACGACGCCGCGGCGACGGCCGCGCTCACCTCGGCCGGTTCGAAGCCGTCCTCGGCCGCCCGGGCGCGGCTGGGGCTATCGGGCCGGAGCGCTACGGTCACGGCGATGCCGCCGTCGCGGAGGTTGAGGGCCTGCGCCCGGCCCTGGCTGCCGTAACCCAATACCGCCACGGCCGCGCCGGCGAGCGGGGCCGGCGATATATCTTCGTCGTGATATACCGTGAGGGAGAGCGTCATGGCGGCGGCGGCGCGGCTCGCGTCAGTCTTCTTCCCAGATGAGTATGCGGCCGCAGTTTTCGCAGAACTCTATGCTGTCCATGCGCCGGATAATGTCGAGCCGCATGGGGGGGATCGTCACGAAGCACCCCTGGCAGACGCTGCCTTTGACTTGCACGATCGCGCGGTCGTGGTACTTTTGATAGTAACGTTCGTAGAGGGCGCGCAGGTCGTTGCGGATCTTGTCGAGTTGCGAGACTTTCCCGGTGGCGAAACCTTCGAACTCTTCGAGAATGACATCTATGTCGTCGTCCGTTAGTTCCCCCGCGGCTTTCAATCTCTCGAACGCCGTCTTCAGGGATATCAGGCTGCGGTCGATGTTCCGAAGTTCGCGCAAGACGTCCAGGTCCGGGCGCTTGTCATTTTTCCCTTCGTCGGCGTCTTTCTTTGGCAACGTATCTTCCTCCTTACGCTAAAGCGACGGTCACGGCTCGAGTTCACGTGGGTTTACGTTTTTTTCGGCCCGGCGCCGGGAGCCGGATATTTCGGCGTCGTCCAGCGCCAGATCGTCTCGCGAGATAACGGTCAGTTGGGCGTCGTGGTCGATCTCGAGGCGGCTGAGGCGGTCGGCGAACGCAGTCTCGAGGAAATCCTTGACGCGGGGGTGGACGACTATCGTCAACTCCGCCCCCCCGGCGTCGCGCAGCCGGCGCAGGAGTTCCCTTTCGATTTTGGCGCCGAGGACGTCGAGGTCCAGCACGGAGCCCCGGCCGTGGCAGTAGGGGCACGGCCGGCTCAGCGACGAGACCAGGCTGCCGCGCTGCCGCTGCCGCGTCATCTCCACCATGCCGAGTTCCGACAGCTCGAGGATCTTGCTGCGCGCCCGGTCGCGGGCCATGTGTTCTTTCAACGTCTCCAGGACCCGCTCCTTGTTCTCGGGAACCGTCATGTCTATGAAGTCGAGGATGATGATGCCGCCGATGTTTCGGAGTCGGACCTGGCGGGTGATCTCGGCCGCGGCCTCGAGGTTGGTCTTGAGGATCGTCTCTTCCTGGTCCTCCCGGCCCAGGAAGCGGCCGGTATTCACGTCCACGGCCACGAGCGCCTCGGCCTCGTCGATCACGATGTAGCCGCCGCTCCTCAGCCATATCTTGCGCCGGAACATGCGTTCGATTTCGCCCTCGACGCCGTACGCGTCGAAGATGGGGGGGTCGTCCTCGTAGAGCCGTACGCGCGGAACCAGCTGCGGGGCATATTTTCCGGCGAGCGCCGCGACCCGTTCGTAGGTGGCGAGCGAGTCCACGATGAAGGTATCCACGTCGCCGGTGAACTGGTCCCGCAGCACGCGCTCGAGGAGGTCTTTGTCCTTGTACAGGAGCGTCGGCGCCCGTTTGCGTTCCGCCTTCTTCAATATCCGCCGCCACGCCTCCGTCAGGTCTTCCATATCCCGGAAGATGAATTCGGGCTCGATGCCCCGGGCCGCGGTGCGGATTATGAAGCCGTGTCCTTCGGGTTTGGCGTCCTCGACCAGCGGCCGCAAACGCTCGCGCTCCGCCTCGTCGTCGATGCGCGACGAGATGTTGACCCGGTCCGCGTACGGCGTCAGGACGAGGTAGCGCCCCGGGAGGGCGACGGCGGTGGTAAGTTTCGGGCCCTTGTCGCCGATGGACTCTTTGGTCACTTGGACTATCAGACTTTGCCCCGGCTGGAGGATGTCGCTTATGTGGCCGCGCGCGGGGGAGGGAGCTTCCCCGGTCGCGCCGGCCTGCGCCAGGAAATGTTCGTCGATGTCTTCGATGCCCGTGAAGACCACGTCCGAGGCGTGCAGCAGGCCCCGCTTCTTATGGCCTATGTCGACGAAGGCGGAACCCAGCCCCGGGAGTACGTCCTCGACGCGGCCCTTGTAGATGTCGCCGGCGTAGTGCTCCGCGTCCTCGTGCTCGAGGTATAGTTCCACCAATTTGCCGTTTTCGGCTACGGCTATGCGTACCTCGCCCAGCGAGGTGTCGACTAAGATTTCCTTCTGCATCGTAAACAGGTTGCGCGGCCCTTGCCGGTCGGCACGGGGATTCGTCTATACGATTATAACAATTCCGCCGCCGCGAGGCAAAGGAAAACGCCCCGCCCCCCTACCCGCCGGGCGTTCGGCCCTCGTCCAGGAACACGTCCGTCCGCGTGACGCGGGCCGCGCGGCTTTCGCGCGGGGACGCCCCGGCCACGTGCGCCACGACGTCGAACAGCGCCCCCGTCGCCGCCGCCGCCACCTCGAGCTCGAGGACGCCGGCGGCCGCGTCCCACGACTTTACCTCGACGGCCCCGGCCAGGTCCCGCACGCCGCGCCGCGTCGGAACTTCGAGCTTCGCTTCGCGGAGTCTCGCGTCCACGGTGCGCGCCAGCGCGTCGGCCGGCGCGCCCAGCGACTCGGCCATCGGCCCGAATTCGACGCGGTAACGCGCTCCTCGGATACTCACCTCGAGCGCCGGAGCCCCGAGCGGAAGGCCGCGCGCCGCGGCGACGGCGAACGGCCCCTTCCCCTCGACGCGGCCTACGAAGTCGTCCGCCGTAACTTCCTCGCGGAGGACCACGTCGCCGAACTCGGCGACGCCCGCGACGCCGACCGGCAGCGCCGGCGCGAGGGCGAGCCGCGGTTTCGGCGAGTAGCCGCCCGACCACGAGAGGGGGACGCCGGCCCGCCGGAGCTGCGCGAGGAGCAGCCGGTAAAGCTCCAGGTGCGACAGCCAGCGCCACCGGCCCGTTTTGCCGTAGGTGAAAAGCAGCCGCTGCGCCCGCTTCGTCGGCGGGGCCGCGGGCGGCGGCTCGGCTTCCGCGAGCGTCGCCTCGGCCCGGGAGACGGTTACGCCGTCGTCGCACGCGCCGCACCGCCGGCACGCGGCGCTCTCGCACGGGGGCGTAGGACGGCCCTCCGCGGCCTTCTTGAATTCGGCGGCCAGGAAATCCACCGTCACGCCGGCGTCGATGTGGTCCCACGGCAGCGGGTCCTCGAGCGGCAGCTCCCGGCTGGCGTACGCCTCCATGTTCAGGCCGGCGGCCGCGAAGGCCGCGGCCCAGGCCTCCTCGTCGTAGAGGTCGCCCCACGCGTCGAGGCACGCGCCGCGCCGATACGCCTCGAGTATGACGGCGCCGAGGCGCCGGTCGCCCCGCGCCAGGCACGCCTCGACGACGCGCGAGCCCAACTCGCCGGCCACCTTGACCTGCCGCGGCGCGTTCCTCTTGGCCGCGGCGAGGCGGCGTCGGATGGTCTCGGGCGGCGCCAGGCCCACCCACTGGAAGGGCGTGTGGGCTTGCGGCACGAACGGCGATATCGCCGCCGAGAGGTTTCCCCAGCGGCCCAGGCCGCGGCGGAGCGCCGCGCGGCAGGCCGCGATAAGGCCGCCGATGCTCGCGGCGTCCTCGTCGGTCTCGCCGGGCAGGCCGACCATAAAGTAGAGCTTGACGTTCTGGCAACCGGCGCGGCCCGCGGCCTCGACCGCGGCCGTGACGTCGTCGTTCGAAAATTCTTTGTTTATGACCGCCCGCAGGCGCTCGGCGCCGACCTCGGGCGCGAAGGTCTGTTGGCTGCGCCGCTGCGAGATGAGCGCCGCGGAGATGTCGTCCCGGTACGTCGAGATCCGGGCCGCGGGGAGCGATAGTTTCACGTCCGGGTGACGGGCGCGCATACTCGCGACGAGCTGCTCCAGGGCCGAGTAGTCGCAGGCGTTGAGCGCCAGAAAAGACAGCTCGGCCGCGCCGGTATCGCGCACCAGCGTTTCGGCTTCGCTCAGGCAGGCGGCGGCGTCGCG
>DATKXQ010000201.1:0-2081 GCA_035528975.1 bacterium | reverse complement strand
TGAAGTAAAAATATAGAAACCGGCCGAGGAGAATAAATCCCGCGGCGGAAGTTATGGCCCCGACCGTGCCCAGAACCCGCAGCGGCCGGAAGAGCAGATACGCCCGCGTTATCGTATTGACGGACCTTCCCAGGTATTGCGGGATGGACCGGAAGAGGCGGCTGGGCCGCGTTTGCGGGTTGACCCGGACCGGGACCTGTTTGACCGTGAGGCCCTTGTAGCCGGCCTGGATGAGCGTCTCCAGCGTGTAGGTGAAGGACGAGAGGACGACGAGCCGCAAGGCCGCTTCGCGGTTGTACGCCCGGAAGCCGCTCGTCGCGTCGGCCACCCTCAGGCCGGAGAGGGTCCGCACCGCGAGGCTGCCGAGCCGCTGCAATATTTTTTTGAAGGCCGAGAAGTGGGGGACCGCGTATATATCCCGGCATCCCACTACCAGGTCCGCTTCGCCCGCCAGCGCGGGCGCGACGAGTTTGGGAATATCCGCGCCGACGTATTGGTTGTCGGCGTCGGTGCCGACGATGACGTCCGCCCCTCGGGCCAGCGCGGCGTCGAGGGCGGTCCGGAAGGCGGCGGCCAGGCCGAGGTTCCTTTTGTGCCGGATGACGTGCGTGACGCCGGCCGCGCGCGCGACGTCTGCCGTGCCGTCGCTCGAGCCGTCGTCCACGACGAGCGTTTCGACGACGTCCGCGCCCGGTATCTCCCGGGGCAAGTCCGCCAGCACGGCCGGGAGCGTCTCGGCCTCGTCGAAGCAGGGTATTACGATTATTACTTTCAACGGCACCATTTATACGACAAATACGCGATGGAAGTAATCCATTATATTTTTCATTATAACATTATCCCCGCGGCGCCGGTACGGCAATTCTACCGGGAAGCCCCTTTCGCGCGTTGACTAATCGCGCGGCGCGTGTTATCTTTCCGCGGAGGTGGGAACCCCAAGGAGAGACCGATGGAGAAAATAGGCAGGATCCTCCTGGTCGCCGTCGTCGCGGGCCTGGCGCTTTCGATATTGGGAACGGTGACCCATTTAGCCCAGAGCGCTCTTACGGCCGGTTTGGAAGTTTCGTTAATCGATCCGATTTCGCGAGTTTCGGAAAGTTTTTTTAAGGAGCAGGATTTCGAGATCGTGCTCCTGGGTTTTTTCTTCGACCTCGCGATAGGGTTCCTGTACGTTGTGGCGTTCGCTATTTTCGCGGGCGGCCGGCGGGAGAACTTTTGGAAGAAGGCCGTCGCGTTCTGGTCGTTGCTGTTTTTGGTGGGAGTCGTGCCGCGGGCGGCCGACGTCTATCGCTACTTCAAATTCCCGGACCTCCTCGTACTAATGTGGTTGGTAGCGTGGGCGTTTGAAGCGCTCGTCGTGACCGTCCTCGTCGTGCTCCTGTTCCCCAAACCCAAACTCGAGACCGAATCTCGTGGAAACGCGCTCCGTGAGGGAAGTGTATGAGACGACTACTGGTTCTATGCTTACTGGTTGCGGCCGCGGCCGCGGCGCAGGACAACCGGCCCGCGGGAACGGGCGGCGCGCCGCTCTTCGGGCCGATATTCCCCACGCTTAACGGCGTCTCCGACGAATTCGAAGCCCTCCACCTCGAGACGCCGGCCTATACTTACCTCATGGGCGGTACGTTGAGGTACAGTTTCGCCGGCGGCATCCAGATCGGCTACTACGGCGGCGGCTGGGGATTTTCCACCGGGCGCGTTTTCGACGACGGCGTCGTCAAGGAATGCGAGATAAGCTTCGGCGTCCACCAGTTCGTCGGCGGCTACAAGATGTACTTCGGCGACCGCTGGGGCCTCTTCGCCGGCGGCGGCGTCGGCGTCTTCCAGGTGACGTACACCAAGACGATATCGAGCTCGCCCTACCGGTTCGGCAACGTTCCCTTCCCGGAATCGAGCACGTTCGTATCCTAGCTGGAGGGCTTCAATTGGTCCGGCCAGGCGTTCGTGGCGCCGCAGTACCGGTTCCTGCCGTGGTTCGCGGTGGGCTGCGAGGCGGGTTACATGTATATGAATATCCCGGAGGGCGAGATGACGCAGGTGGGCACCAAGATCGCCGCGGCGCCCCGGCTCGAGTTGTCCGG
>DATKXQ010000200.1:0-2358 GCA_035528975.1 bacterium | reverse complement strand
TACGCCACTGCTCCGGCGCAATATTGAGCTTCCCGGTATATCTAAGCTCCGCAACCCTTATCTTCTCCTGTGTCGCGGGGTTATACGAGCAGAGCCACCGGCCGACGCCGAGGTAAAGAACCGTCCCTGTCCAGCAAAGCGCCTGTATTTTATCCGTAACGTTGTACGCGCCGCCGAATTTGTGCCGCCCAGGGTAAAACATCCTCGCGCAATAGGGCTCGGGGGCGTCGATAGCGGCGGTCTCGATACGCGCGCCGCCGCGATGGTCGGCCGCCGCCAGGACGCGGTTCATAAGCCACTTGACTTGGACGTCGTAATACGGCGTATCCGGTGGGCCTACAGGGTCTGTCAATTTAAGCTCGTCATAGGTCTGGAGCCAACCCACGGCCCGGCAGTGGTAGGCCGTAGCGTCGGCACCGATCGCGACGACCGGCGGCGCGTCCATCCGGCCGCGGAATAGGCACCTGTCGTTTGAGGGTTGCCAGCCGTCGTATTCCCACACGGCGACGGCTATCTTCTCGTGGTCGGGTTGACTCGTAAAAAACGCCCGTATCGTTTCGTCGGCGACGATGGTAAAGTTAACGGCGCTGGCGTTTGCCTCGCCGCGGTCGAACTGCATCAGGGCCGCTTCCAATCCCGTTATACTTTCGCGCGGTATAATGGCCGGCACGTAGGGCTCCGTTTTCGAGGCGCCGATAACGTTAAGCTCTACCCTGTAGCAGAGGTTCTTACTCACGCCGCCCTCCGCTGGACGTGGTCGCGGTTGACGCTACCCTGTTCGGCACGCACGGCGACGCCGATACTTTGAGGGTCAGTGCCGCGCAGGGTCACGTCGATATTCGGGCTAAAAGTATTGCGGTTTACCATTTGCGTCTCCGGGAAGAACTGCGGGAGAAGTTCGCGCATGATGAGGTCGCGCCCGCGCTGGCCCTCCGGGAAGACGCCGAGGACTTCGGGCCGGCCGCCCTCCGCGGCGTTAATCCACTTACCGGCCCAGGGGAACGTCCAGCCGCCCGGGCGCGCGGGGAGCATCGTAAGGCCGCCCTGCGCCTTGATGACGCCGCCTCGGGCCATCGCCATCTGCATAGGAGTTGTAGCCCCGCCCGTCGCTATATTGAGTATCGCCATAATACCCATCACGATTAGTTTGTGTACCAACTCCGCCGCGACTTTTTCGCCAAGGCTCGTAGCGAAGTCCTGTATCGCTGCTCCCATCTCCCCGGATTTAAGGCCGGCAATGATGTACGATGTAGGGTCGAGGTATTCGGCGTAGGTCTCGGCGAGCGCCCTGATTTCCTCCTGTTGTTTTTTTAACTCGGCTTCACGCTCCGCCTCGTGCTTGGCCCGAACCTCAGCCATTGCGAGTTCGCTCTCGGCCGCCGCCAGTTCTTCCGGGCCGAGTACATCGACGCCCGCCAGCCCCTTTTCAACCGTAGGTAGATACTTCTCCTTACGTTTTTTCGGCGCCGCGCCCGGCTTCTTCGCTGCGCCTCGCGGAAGCTCGGGTGCCAGTATCGCCTCAACCCTACTCTCCGCGCGCGTTCCGCGAGCTTGAAACAGGATATCCTCGGGCGAGTATCCTTGTTCCTTCATTTCGCGAACTAACGCCTCTACGTCACTCGGCGCTTCGCCGACCTCCGCAAAGCCGCGCATGCCGGCCGGTCGCGTCTTAATTAGGGATTCTCCCTCGCGATATTCCTTGCCGATACCAGCTTGGCGCGAACGGCCTACTTCCCGAGCTCTACTCCACGAAGAACCCCGTATAACCTCGCCCACCATGTTCAGCGTACCGCCCAATATACCCAAAAGCTCGTCGAGTTCCGCAAGCGCCGTTTTGCCGCTACCCGTCCAGTCGCCCCACGCTTCATTAAGCTCGGCTACCTTTGACACGATGTCCGCAACAGCGTGTCCAGTAGCCGCTAATAGCGAAATCATTTCCGGGATAAGGCCAACGATTTCTACCAGCATATCTTTATTGTCCCGGAACGCGTCGGCAATGTCGCGGGCCATATCTTGTAACTCGCCGGATTCTTCGGCCTGTTTCACTACCTCGATTAGTAGGTCAAGGAACTCTTTGGTAATCGGCGTCAACTCCGCGCCGACCGCGGCGCCCAGCGCGTCGAATCCGTCTTTCAGGTTTGATACCTTGCCCTGTACCGTGTCCATCATGCTGGTCATCATGCCGCCAAAGCGGCCACCGAGTATTTCTTCTAATTTTGCGAACGCCTCCTCTTGGCTACCTACCAACTCACCATTCGGCCCGAACAAGTCGCCGAAGTCCGCCTTGACGAGGAATAGCTGGCGCATAATTTCGATGCCCCAATCCCCCGTCGCCATCCGCATCATCGCCGAGGACGT
>DATKXQ010000199.1:0-2061 GCA_035528975.1 bacterium | reverse complement strand
AGAGGAGGTGATGCAGCGGCGTGTACGGCAGCATGACGCCGAGGTAGCGGTTGCGCGGCGCGATCGCCTCCGGGAGGTGGAAGGGCTCGCGCTTGGCCAGGAGGACGACGGGCCGCTTCTCCGAGGACAACAGCTCGAGCTCGTCGTCGCTCATTTCGCAGTAGCGCCGCACGACGCCGACGTCCCGCGCCATCACCGCGAACGGTTTGTCCTCGCGATACTTGCGCGCGCGCAAGGCCGCTACCGCCGCTTCCGACGTCGCGTCGCAGGCGAGGTGGTAGCCGCCCAGGCCCTTGACGGCGACGACGCGGCCGTCCAATAGGAACTGCCTCGCGTCGGCGATGGCGTCCTCCGTCGCGAGCGCCTCCCCCGCGGCGTCCCACAGCGCGAGGGCCGGGCCGCACGTCGGGCAGGCGTTGGGCTGGGCGTGGAAGCGCCGGTTGCCCGGGTCGTCGTACTCGGCCTGACACGCCGGGCACATCTTAAAGGAGGCCATCGTCGTCCGGGGCCGGTCGTACGGCACGCCCCGGATAATCGTAAAGCGCGGGCCGCAGTTGGTGCAGTTGGTGAAGGGGTAGCCGTGGCGGCGGTCGGCCGGCTCGAGCAGCTCGTCGAGGCAGTCGCCGCAAGTCGCGAGGTCGGGCGAGACGAGCGTGTGGGCTTCGCCCGGCACGCTCTCGTTTATAGTAAACGAAGCCTCGGCCGCCGGCGCGATTTCTTCTTCTTGTATGGAGTCTATCCGCGCGCGGGGAGGGGGCGCGGCCTTAAGCTGCGTGACGAACTCCGCGAGGGCGTCCTCCGGCCCCTCCACCTCGACGACGACGCCGGCGCCGTCGTTGAGGACGAAGCCGGCCAGGCCGAGGCGTCGCGCCAGGTTGTAGACGTGCGGCCTAAAGCCGACGCCCTGGACGACGCCGGAGACGCGCAAGCGCTTCCTCGTTGCCCTGGCGGTTTCTTTCACGCGAGCCAACTCTTCAACTCGTCGAGGACGGCCGCGGCGGCCTCATCCACCGCGGCCGCCACCGCCGGCGTCATCTCCTCCGTGAACTCGTTCAGCTCCGCGGCCTCGACGGCGACCACGGCCACGTCCTGGGGCGCGCCGAGCTCGAGCGCCTCCAGGACCGCCAGCGCCCCGCCCAGGTTCACGCCGTGGCTGTGGCCGAGGTGGGCCGTCAGCCGGAGGGCCGCGGCGTCGAACCGGTACACGGTCCCCGGCGCGCCGCCCTCGGTCTGTATGGCGTCGGCGATGACGGCCCGCTCGTAGGCGCGGAGGTAGTCGACCAGCTCGAAGCCGCCGGTGCAGGCCTCGTCCACGTCGACGCGGCCGTTCCACGCGGCCGGCAGCAGCGCGGCCACGCGGCGGGCGACGTGGATGCCGACGCCGTCGTCGCCGCGGATCTCGTTGCCGATGCCGAGCACGAGCGTTTTGCCCTTCCGGCCTTCCCAATCGTCGGACATAGTCTATAATTGTAACATAAAAAATTAGGAGCCGCGAGGCGGCAACGAAAAACCCGGCGCGAGGCCGGGTAATAATGGCTAAATTTATTATACCGCATTACGAGGGGGCCGAACTCTAAAAAATTAATCGCCTTGGTTATTATAACTTCGGCGATATTACGCCGGGTACGACGGTACCGTAAGATACTATTATACCGCTCCTCCCTGTTTGATTACTCGCCTTCCACCTCCGAATAAGCTTCGTCTTCTTCGGGCGTCAGCGTTATTATAAAAGAAACGCGAGTTAATTCTTCTTCGGTTATTTTACCGCCAGCGACGGCATCTCGGAGTACCCGCCATAGTGTTTCTTGGCGTTCGGGGTCGTCTTTCCCTTTGAAAACGGTCGAGGTTACAAAACCCGCGATGCGGTTCGTGGCGAGTTCGTCTAACTCAACTCCCGTGCGGCCGTTCCCAAACGCTTCTATAATTATTTCCTCTATACGATCCCGTAATGTCTGCATAACCGTTTACCTCTTATGTAAATATTACCTGCTGCATGCAATAACCTATCCGCGTTTTCGTGCATACCTTCTAAACCGTTAGAACGTGTAACGATTAATTCGC
>DATKXQ010000198.1:0-5011 GCA_035528975.1 bacterium | reverse complement strand
TAGACGATTTATACGCTGCAACCGCGAAAGGGAACATCGACCGTGAGCAGCGAGTTACGTTTTCAGATAGCTCAACTTAGAGGCTTGCGCTAAAATTATTCCATTTTATTTAAACCGTTTTTGTATTATATAATATAAATTGTGGCGTTTTCTAACCCGCCTTAGGAGGGCGGCGTGATCGGGAAAACTGTAGGGAGTAGGTACAAGGTCCTCGAGTTCGTCGGCCGCGGCGGCTTCGCCGAGGTCTACCTCGCGTTGGACCTCGTAAGCCGCGCGGTCGTTGCCGTCAAGTTCCTATTTTTCAGGGGGCAAGGGCCCGGCGGCGCGCCGGGGGAGGTAGCCTCTCGCTTCGCGCGCGAGGCCCGTCTCGCAACCGAACTCGACCACCCGAATCTCGTCAAGGCTTTTTCCTCGGGAACTTTCGAGGGAGGGCCTTTTTTAATTATGGAGTTTGTGGAGGGCCATACGCTCAAGGATATGATCGATAAAAAAAGCTCTCTCCCCAACCCCCTTCCGGAGGTTCGGCATGAGTAAGGTTAACGTCGCTTTCGGTTACTCCACGGACGTAGGCCGCGTCCGCGAGGAGAACCAGGATTGGTACGGCATAGACGGGCCGCTGAAGGTGGCGGCGACCGGCGAGGACGCCTACCTCTTCGTCGTAGCCGACGGCATGGGAGGCCACGTCGGCGGCGCCGCGGCGAGCAAGAGGGCCGTTAAGGTTATGCTGGACCGTTTTCGGAACGTCCCGCTCGAGGACGACATGCCGGGTTGGATCGTCGCCGCGGTCCAGGCGGCGCACCTGGCCGTCGCCGAGGACGGCAGGGCCGACCCTCCCTCCGAAAGGAGGGGAACGACGGTCTCGGCCCTCTTGATAGTGGGCGACCGCGCGGCCGTAAGTCACGTGGGGGACAGCCGGGTATATCAAATCCGGGAAGGCGCGTTAACCCAAATCACTAAGGACCAGGCGTACGAGGGTCGACTGTTCCAGGCGGTCGGTTATAGCAAAGCGATAGAAGTCGAGACGCACGAGGTGCAAGTTCAGGCCGGCGACGCTTTCGTCCTTACGACCGACGGCGTTACCAACGAGGTGGACGACGACCGCATATTCGGCGTAGTCGGCCGGGTTGCACCCGAGGCCGCGGCCCACGAACTTACGGCGCTCGCCAACCGCCACGGCGGCCGGGACAACGCCACGGCCGTCGTCGTAAGCGTCGGAGGCGTCGCGGCGCCGCAAAAGGCGACGCGTATCCTTAAATGGGCCGGTATCGCCGGCGGCGGCCTTGTAACCTTGGCTTTAATAGGTTTTATTGCGAATTGGGTCGGCCTTTTCGGCGGCGGCCGTGAGGAGGAACCTTCGCCCGATATTCCGGCGGCGGTAGTTGGCGAAAGCGCGGAAACGGCCGCGACGGCGCCGACAAAGTCGGCCCCGGGAACATCCAGAGGAACCGCGGGCGGTCGAACGGAGAAGGAGGCGGCCTCCGAGATAAAAGCGCGTTTCCGGGAGCAGGCCATCGACGATTTTAAGCGCGCGCGCGACCTTATCGCCAGGGCTAATAACGTCGAGTCGGCACTTAGGAATGGAGGTTTCACGGACAAGGCGGACAAAGCACGTAGTTATTCAAAACGCCTCGAGGCGGACAGCCTGGAACTAATACGGATAATAAAAACGAATATGTACGGACGTAAGGAAGTGGAAACATTGGGCGAGATAAAAAAACGGGTAGACGGCATCGATTCCGACTTGGCCACTTTTGAAAACCTGGCGAAGAAGGAGAAACCCGCAACGCCCGAAACGGGTGCGAAGGGGGTCCCGGCGGCCGCGGAGGAGGCCGAAAAGGAAGAGAAAGCGGAAGAGGTTCTAACTACGGTCGAAGTGCCGCCGAAGGAGGAACCCGGCCCGGAGGAAGCGGCTCCTCCGGAAGGACCTGCCGCTGAAACTCCCGACGAAAATAAATAGATACGAGCGAGGTCGTCGCCGGTGGCGGTCGAAGTCCTTTTAAGTCGCGAGGTCCTAATAACTGATAGCGGGGCAAGATGGAACAGCGCATCGGCAAATACCGGATAATTAAACTCCTCGGCGCGGGAGCGTTCGCGGAGGTCTTCCTGGCCGAGGACCCGGTCACCGGGAGGAAGGTGGCCATCAAGAGGTGCACCGCGGAGGGCGCGAGGCGCGACAGCCTGCTGGCGGAGTGCCGCCTTTTGGTTCAGCTCGAGCATCCGCATATCGTAACGGTGTTCGACGCCAACCTCCTGCCGCCGTACTTCGTTATCGTTATGGAGTATATGGCGGGGGGCTCGCTCGCGGAGGTGCTCGGGAGGGCCGCGGCGCGCGGGCGAATAATACCGGCGGATTGGGCCGTCGACGTGGCCCGGCATATTCTCTCGGCCTTGGCCTACGCCCACGGGCGCCGCGTCGTCCACCGCGACGGCAACGACGAGATCTACGTTATGGCCCTGGACGGCTCGGGCCAGACGCGGCTTACTAATAACAAAGCAGACGACTCATCTCCCGTTTTTTCGCCCGACGGCGATAAGATAGCGTTCTTCTCGGAGCGCGACGGCAACTGCGAGATATACGTGATGAACGCGGACGGCTCGAGCCAGACGCGGCTTACTTATAACGACGCTAGCGATTACGACCCTGCCTTCGCGCCAATGTACGTCGAAGGCCGGCTGTTAGATATTTACGGCCAATGGCACGACATAGGAGAATGAAATTCCTTGGAATAAACTTAAAGGAGGAAAAGCCGTGAAGAAATTATCGGTCGCCTTAGTTACTGTAGCCTTGCTGGTCGGCGTCGCCTCAAGCCCGGTATACGGCTGGGATGTCGACGGCGTGCGGGCGCTCATACAGCAGGGCGGCGGCGCGTCCGACAAAGTGGACCGCGCCGCGGCGGGCGTCGCGCAGGTCCAATCGCTCGTCGAGACGTACCTCGAGCGAAGCGGCTACAAGCTGCCCGCCGTTAAGTCTTCTCCCGGAACCAACGTTTACGCCTCGGAGAAGGCGGCCCGCGACGAGAAGGTCTATATCCTGGTCGCGGACCCGAGCGTCGCGAACGACGTCAAAGCGAACCTTACCGCCGCCGACGCTCGAGAAATTATTAAGGCCCGGGACCGCCTCGCCGCCGACGAGCGGATGCTCCGCGACGTGCTCGATACCGTCGAGAAGGTGACGGCTCAAATTATCGACGCCGGCCTTTGGATCGCCGGCGAGCTGATTACTAATCCCGGCATAATCGGCGAGTTGACGGACCTGGGCGGCGACCTCGAGGATACCGCGGAGAAGGTCGAGAAAACCGGCGGCAAGGCCGAAAAGGTCCTGGGTTTTATCGCGAAGCTCGCGCCGTTCCTCGCGATGTTGGTGTAAAGGTAACGCGACCCACGGGTCGGCGTATCGGACTAACGGTAGTCGTAACGTTTCGACGAACCCTTTTTAACGCCGGGAGATTGCGAGTTTAAATGGAGTGCCCCAAGTGCGGTACCGTTTTCGAGCGGACCATCGGCGTCGACGTGCGGTACGTCCGGTGTCCGCGGTGTGGCGCCCGGTTGGCGCTGAGGCGTGCCGCGGAAGGCGCGCCGGCCGGTTACGTCCTGGAAATTCACGTCCGCGGCCGGGAACCGGAGCGCCTCCCTCTTCCCGGCGAGACGGCGGTGCTCGGGTCGTCGCCGGCTTGCGACGTCGTCGTCGACGACGCGCGGACCGTGAGCCGGCGCCACCTCGGCCTGCGTTGTACGGAGGGAGTCCTGGAAATCGAGGACCTGGGGAGCCGGAACGGCACCTACGTGGGCGCCTCGCGCCGCCGTTTGACGCCCGGTGAGCCGGCGCGGCTCGGCCCCGGCGACGTGATTTGGGCCGGCCCGAACGTCCGAATCAAAATCGTCCGGGGCGACGTCCGGCGCGTCGAAGGCGGCGACGAGTGCGATAGAGGTACTGTTGCGCGTCGCCTGGAGATATCCGGCGCCGGTGCTTTGCTCGTAGGCCGCGACCCGTCGGCGGACGTCGTCGTGGACCATCCCCAGGTTTCGCGGCGCCACGCCGTGATAACGAGAGTGCAAGGCGGCTTCGAGGTAAGCGACCTGGGGAGCACCAACGGGACTTTCGTTAACGGCGCGCGGGTGCTCAAAGGTTTCCTTAGAGAGGGGGACATTTTGGGCGTGGGGCCGGTCCGGCTCGAGGTGCGGGCCGGGGGCGTAATCGAGAAAGTCGAGGTCGAGGGCGGCGTGCGGCTCGACTGTCGAAAGCTCGCCTTTGCCCTTCCCGACGGCCGGGTCATCCTCAGGCCCCTCGACCTTTCCATACTGCCCGGCGAGTTCGCGGGAATTCTGGGGACGAGCGGTTCCGGGAAGACGACGCTGCTAACGCTGCTCAACGGCTCCGTCGTCCCCACGTGCGGATACGTTTGGATGAACGGCTTGGAGCTGGAGAGCAACTTCGGGTGGCTGCGCCTCCAGATCGGTTATGTGCCCCAGAGGGATATAATCCATTCGGAGCTGGACGTATACAGCATCCTGAGTTACGCGGCCAAGCTCAGGTTGGAGCCGGACCTCGACGAGGAGGATATCGATAGGCAGATAGGCCGGGTACTCTCCGCGGTGGGGATGGTCGATAAATACGACAGCGATTTCGCGGATTTGAGTGGGGGAGAAAAAAAGAGGATAAACGTCGCCGTGGAACTCGTAACCGACCCCAAGATGTTTTTCTTGGACGAACCGACCTCCGGTTTGGACCCCGGGACGGAGGGCGACGTTATGCGGCTCTTCCGGGGGTACGCGCGCGACGGCGGCAAGACCGTCGTTATGGTTACCCACGTTACCGAGAACGTGAAGTTGATGGATAAGGTTGCGCTCCTCGCGCCGGGCGGCACGCTGGCCTTTTTCGGCGCTCCGGAAGAAGCGTTAGACTACTTCGGCGTGAAAGATTTCGTGGGTATATATGCGCGGCTTAAAGACGGCGACCGCGACGCGTGGAAGCGCAAATACTCGGCCTCGCGTTACGCCCGGAGCTACTCTT
>DATKXQ010000197.1:0-4599 GCA_035528975.1 bacterium | reverse complement strand
TTTGCCGTCGACGACGTCGGCGCACTCCGCGCACACGGCCTTGCCGCACACGACGCACGTCGCCACCGCCGGCCTGGACGGGTGGCGCTCGCACCGCACCAATTCTCTTTCGCCCATCATAAAGCCCTACCAGAAATAGTTCAGCGACGCTTGGAAATCGATGACGTCGGCCTCGTAACCGTTAAGGTCGAGGGCGCCGCGCGAGCCGTAACCCATGGCCGCGTCGAAGCGGCCGCGCCGCTCCCACACCGGCCAACCGCCGCCCATCGAGTAGTAGAATCCGTCCACGCCCCGCGCCATCCCGTCTCTTATATACCACGGCCGGTAGCTGAAGCCCGCGCGCGCCACCGCGCCGGAGGACGTCACGTACTCGGCGCCCGCCGACGCCCAGCCCACGTCCCGCGCCGCGGCGGCTATCTCCCACGCGACCTCGGCGTCGCCGGCCTCCATCGAGGAATAAAAAGTATACGTGTAATCCAGGTGAACGTTCACGCTGTACGCCTTGATAGAGAGGGCCGCCCCCGCGGCGGGCGGAAATCGCACGTCGTATGCGGAGCCGTCCGTGAAGCGCATGGCCGCGCCCTTTTTCCCCAGGACCGCCGCGGCGAGCCGCCACCCCGGCGCGAGCTGGAGCCGCTTCATCGCCGACGCCCGCACGTCGTAGCCGCGGCCCCGCACCTCCTCCGTCGCGTACTCCCCCCCGGTCGACGTGAAGGTTTGGCTTCCCCAGAGGAAATCGGCCGCCGCGCCCCAGGACAGGCCCAGCGCGCTGAAGGCCGCGGCCGGCCCGACCGCGCGCAGCGCCCCCCGGCTCGTTATCTCCCCTCCCGTGCCGGTTCCGCCGACCTCGTAGGTGTAATCGTAGGGCGTCCACAAAGCGCCGCCTACAACCAACTTCTCCGGCACCGCCGCCCACGCCGCCGCCGCGTACGAACCCGCAAACGAGCCGAAGAACGACTGCGCCCTCAACCCGGCCTGGTCCGGCTGCACGTCGTATCCCCAGTAGCGGTAGCCGCCCCCCGCGCTCACGGCCGACCCCTTCAAATTGGCGAGCGCGGCGGGGTTGGCGATAGCGCCCTCGGCGCCGAAGACCGCGGCCCGCCCCGCGCCCGCCAGGCCGACGGAGCGCGCGTCCGCGTCCGGCCGGGCCTCGCCCACGCGTATCGTCTCGTGGCGGTAGCTCGGCGGCCAATCGAGATAGTAGAGGTTGCCGCACGAGACGGCCGTCAGGGCCGCCGCCAGTACGGCGTACGCGAACCACCGCGCCGTCACGGCGCCGCCCCCCCTTCCTCCGGCCCCCGCGCCCGGGCGACGAAGGCTTCCGCTTCGGCGATCTCGTATTGATAGCCCTGCTCCGTCAGGAACAGCTCGCGCTTCAGCGCGTAGTCCTGCTCGACGGTATCGCCCGAGACCAGCGTGTAGAAATACGCCACGTTCTCCCCGGACTTGGGCCGCAGCACGCGGCCGAGGCGCTGCGCCTCCTCCTGGCGCGAGCCGAAGGTGCCCGAGACCTGGATGGCGACGTTGGCGTCCGGCAAATCGAGCGCGAAATTCGCCACCTTCGAGACGACCAGGACCGGAACCCGGCCCCGGCGGAATTCCTCGTACAGGACGTCTCGTTCCGGCTGGGGCGTCTTGCCGGTTATGAGCGGCGCCTGGACCGCCTCCGTGATGATGTCGAGCTGGTTCAAATAGTGGCCGATGATGAGTACGCTGTGGCCGAGGTGGAGCCGGAGCAACCCCTCGACGACCGGGATCTTCAACGGGTTCTCCGCGGCGACGCGGAATCGACGATGGTTGGTGGCCACGGCGTACCGGAGGCGGTCCTCCGTGGCCATCGCGACGCGGAGCTCCCGGCACACCGCCCGCGCGATCCAATTCTTGCGCTCGAGCTCCTTCCAGGGCGTGTCGTAGCGCTTGGGGCCGATGAGCGAGAAGACCTCGTCCTCCCGGCCGTCCTCCCGGACCAGCGTCGCCGTCAGGCCCAACCTTCGTCGGGCCTGGATCTCCGCCGTTATGCGAAAGACGGGAGCCGGCAAGAGGTGCACCTCGTCGTAGATTATCAGGCCCCAGTCCCGTTCGTTGAAGAGCTTGAAGTGGGGGAACGGGTCTTTTTTGGTGGGACGCCATACCAGTATCTGGTAGGTCGCCACCGTGACGGGCCGCGGCTCCTTTACCATGCCGGTGTACTCGCCTACGTCCTCGGCGCACAGCGTCGTCTTGTCGAGCAGCTCCTCTTTCCACTGGTGCACGGCCGTCACGTTCGTCACCAGGATCAGCGTCTGGGCGCCGACCTCGGCCATGACGTCCATACCCACGATCGTTTTCCCGGCGCCGCAGGGCAACACCACCACGCCCGAGCCGCCGGCGGCCGAGCCCGCGCGGTAAAACGCCTCCGCGGCCGCGCGCTGGTAGTCGCGCACGACGAACGGCTCGCCCGTGGCGGCCCGCCGCTCGCGCAAGGCGAACTCCAACGGCGCGCCCTCGACGTACCCGGCCAGGTCCTCCACCGGGATGCCGAACCGGATAAGCGCGCTCTTAACGTGGCCCCGCGCGTATTCCTTGAGCCGCACTTTGCGGCCTTCGAAAACGCCGCCCTCGAAAAAAGCGGCCACCTTGCGGTTATTCATTATCTCGGTTAGCAGAACGTCGTCCTCGACGTCCAGGTAATAGCCGGCGCCGTCGCGGAACAATTTCGCCCTTCCGTAACGGCCTATCTGGTCGCGGACCAAATATTCTATGATGTGGGGGACTTCGTAGCGGCTGTATTCCCGGAGGGCGCCGATTATCGCCTCGGCGTCGAGGCCCGCCGCGGCGGCGTTCCAAAGCGATATCGGCGTGATGCGATAGGTGTGGACGTGCTCCGGGCTCTTGACGAGCTCCGCGAACGGCAGCAGGCGGTCGCGGACCTCCTCGTGCTGCGGGTGGTCGACCTCCAAAAAGAGCGTCCGGTCCGACTGGATAATCAGCGGCTTGCGGTTGATGGCGGCCATATATCCGCTCATAGTACCATAAATAATACGCGCCGGCCAAGTACAACCGCGTTGCCGCGGGGCCCGGGTTCCCTTGACAATCCCCCCCCGTAAACATATGATGGCATAACAGGATTGATTTCCGCCGGCTTCACCTTAATCGGAATCACGGAAGGAGCGCCGATATGAAAATAGCGATGCCCACCGACGACCGCAAGACCCTCGCCGCCCACTTCGGCCGGGCCGCGGAATTCGCGGTCTACGAGACGGCCGGCGCCGACGCGAAGTTGCTCGAGTTCCGCCCCAACGTCCACGCCCACGCGGCCGGCCCGCACGGCCAGGGCCAGGGCCAGGGCGCCGGCCAGGGCGCGGGCGCGGGCCGCGACTTCGAGCAGGGCCTGGCCGGCGTGGAGACGTTGATCTGTCGGGGCATGGGCCGCCGCGCGGAGGAGGCGTGCGCCGCGATGGGAACCCGCGTCGTCTTCACGAACGAGAACGACCTCGACGATACCGCGAAGAAATTCGCCCGCGGCGAGCTGGCCGAGGGCGAGGCGTCGTGCGACCGCGGCGAAGGGCACAACCCGTAACCGCGCCCCGGCCGCAAAGAGCGGAGATAGGTAAAATTTTACCCGGCCGCCAAGGCCGGGTTTTCACCGCACGGTCGGGGGACCGCGGCGCCATATTATTTCCTTTTAACGTAGTAGTAGATCGCGGTCGCGACCGCCGGTATCACGAAGACCAGGCCGCCGGCGACGATGAGGATAATCATCCAGGCCGCGGCAAACTCCGGGTCATCCGAAATCTCCCCCAGGCCGCCGAGCAAGCCGCAGCACACGCACGACAGGCATACGAGAAGCGCGCCGACGGTGACGCCGATGAGCGTCTTGAGGACCGCCGGCGAACCGCGGAACGTTTTCTTCGCCGGGCCGAGGGTCGCCATCCGCTCGACCCGCTTATGCGCCTCGACGGCGACGTCGGAGTTCGGCGCCAGCTCGATGGCCCGCGCGAGGAAGTTTTCCGCCCGGCCCAGGTCGCCGTCGTTGACGAAAGTGAGGCCCAGGCGGTAGAGGAGCTCCTGGCTCGACGGCTCGAGCTTGAAGGCGGCGCGGTACATCTTGGCGGCGTGCGGCCAATTGCACCGGTAGAAATAATAGTCCCCCAACATCAACCACCCGTAGGCGAGCAAACTCTCCGCGCCGTACTTCGGCTCGCCCTCCTCGATGAGCGCCGCGCCGCGATAACGCTTCGCTATCTTCCGAAGCCGTTCGACCCCGGCCGTCAGGTCCTGGTATATGGGCAGCGCCGCCTCTTCCATCCACTCCCGATATTCGCTCTTGGTTCCGATGTCGAGGGGCGGCTTCTCCCGCTCGCCCGCCAAAGGCGCGTCGAAAAATTGGCCGTACGCGAAAGTCGTCTTCACCGGAACGGGGTCGCGGTAGACCCGCCGCGCCAACTCGAAGATCACGTCCGCCCTGGCGTGCAGTTTCGCCTCCGCCTCACCGAGGTAAGAACGCGCGACCTTCAGCTCCGTTTGAATCGAAACCGGCTCTTCCGTCATAAGCCACCTCGACGTTTGCGCGCCATAGTAGCGCCGCCGGGCGCGTAAGTCAACCCCGCTTTTAATATA
>DATKXQ010000196.1:0-18158 GCA_035528975.1 bacterium | reverse complement strand
GAAGAGTTCGACCGTCCCTTCGTCGTCGAAAAGTTCCCGCTGGAGGCTAAGGCTTTTTATATGTCGCGGTGCGAGGATAACCCGCGGTTGACGTATTCGATGGACGTTTTCGCGCCCGAGGGATACGGCGAAATAATCGGCGGGTCCTGCCGCGAGAACGATCTGGGCAAGCTGCTGGAAAATATCGCCGCTCACGGCCTCCCGTTGGAACCGCTCGAGTGGTATCTGGACCTGCGGCGTTACGGCGCGGTTCCGACGGCGGGGTTCGGCCTGGGTTTGGCGCGCACCGTAACTTGGATATGCGGCCTCAAACATATTCGCGAGGCGATTCCGTTTCCCCGTATGCTCAACCGCTTTTACCCGTAGTCGGGTGTGGAGGCAGCGCGGCGCCCGGCCTTCGGGCCCGCGCTCGGTTATTTCAATTTGGCAGCCGGATACGAAAAACGCGATAACCCGTTGGCCCGGCTTACGCGGCTCATCTACGAATTGCCGGGCAACCGGCACGTCGGTTCCGTATTGCTCGCCGTACTCGTCGGCCTCGCGACGGGTCTCGCCGCGATCGCTTTCCGCGAGTTAATCCAATTCTTCAATTTTATCCTCCTGAACCGGGCGTGGACGTGGGCGGAGGAGACGTTGCCGTACGGCCGCGCCGCGTTGCCCGTGATAACGGGCGGCGGCGGCCTCGTCGTCGGCCTTCTCATACACTTCTTCGCCCGCGAGGCCAAGGGGCACGGCGTCCCCGAGGTTATGGCCGCCGTGGCGGTGCGGGGCGGGATAATCAGGCCGCGCGTCGCGGTGGTCAAGGCTATCGCGTCGTCGATATGCATCGGGTCCGGCGGGTCGGCCGGCCGGGAAGGGCCGATCGTCCAGATAGGCGCGAGCATCGGCAGCAGCGTAGGTCAGTTGCTGCATCTCTCCGCCCAGAGGGTGCGGACGCTGGTCGGCTGCGGCGCCGCGGCCGGAATCGCGGCGACGTTCAACGCGCCCATCGCCGGCGCGCTGTTCTCGCTCGAGGTTATCCTGGGGGATTTCGGTTTCCGGAACTTCGCCCCCGTGGTACTGTCGTCCGTGGTGGGGGCCGCGGTCGGACGGTGGTATTTCGGCAACACGCCGTCGCTGACCGTACTACATTTCCAAGTTCGTTCCGCGGAAGAATTTTTGTTGTACGCCCTTCTCGGCGTTATCGCCGGCGTCGCCGGCGTCCTCTTCACGCGCAGTCTCTACGGCGAAGAGGATTTTTTCGACAAGGTCATAAAAGCGGTTCCGACGCCGGTGCGGACGATGGCGGGCGGCGCGCTGGTGGGCACGCTGGGGATTTTCGCGCCCCAAATTTTGGGAACCGGCTACGGCCCCATCGACGCCGCGGTGAGCAATATGTACCCGTTCTATTTTCTCCTGCTGCTGTTCGTCGCGAAGATGTTCGCGACGACGACGACGCTGGGGTCCGGAGGGTCGGGCGGCATATTCGCGCCGTCGTTGTTTATGGGCGCGATGTTGGGCGGGGCGTTCGGCGTGGGGGCGCGACTGCTCTTCCCGAGCTTCACGGCGCAGCCGGGCGCCTACGCGCTCGTGGGGATGGGGGCGATGGTCACCGCGGCCACGCACGCGCCGCTGACGGCGGTCGTAATCCTCTTCGAGATGACCGATAACTATTCCATTATATTGCCGCTTATGACGGCGTGCGTCATTGCGCTGGTCGTATCGCGCCGCCTGGACCATCTCTCGATATACACGACGAAGTTGAAGCGGGCGGGCATAGAATTGCGGGAGGGTAAAGACGTCGACGTCTTAAAATCTATAAACGCCCGCGACGTGATGCGGCGCGAATTCGAAACGGTAAGCTCGGGGATGTTGTTTCGGGACCTAATGGAGTTTGTCCAAACGGCGCGGCAAAACTCATTCCCGGTCGTGGGCGGCGATAATCGGCTCGTCGGCGTTATCTCCATGCAAAATCTGCGCCGGTGGATAAACGAGCGTTCGTTCTCGAACGTCGTCGTGGCCGAGGAGCTGGCCCAGAGAGATATCGTGACGGTCTCCGAGGACGAAACGCTGTACACGGTTTGGGATAAGTTCGAGCGGTTGGACGTCGAGAGCTTGCCGGTCGTGAGGATGGACGACCCCGGCCGCCTCGCGGGCCTCCTCTTCCGCAAGGACGCTTACGCCGCGTATACGAGCAGAACCGTGGGGGTGTGGGCCGAAAGCCGGTAGGGGGACGCGCGGCAGGTAGGCCGAAGATTTTGAGTACCCTTACGCTCAGCATTTTACTGATAAGCGCCGTTGCCGTATGCGCGTTTTTCTCGGTGGCCGAGAGCGCGCTCTTTTCTTTGGGCAGCGTCCGTTTGCGGCGGATGAAACTCCGGCGCCAGGTAACGGCGCCGCTCGTGCGGTCCTTGCTGGCCCGGCCTCGCCGCCTCCTCGTTACCATCGTCATCGGCAATATGTTCGCTTTGACCGCGGCCTCCGCCATCGCTACCGCCCTGAGCCTGAGGGCCCACCCCGTTTACGGGCCGGCCCTGGCCGTCCTGATCATGACGGCGGTTATCTTCGTATTCGCCGAAACTCTCCCCAAGACGCTGGGCATCGCCTGGCCCGAAAAGGGCGCCGCCGTCACGTCGCCGCTCATCAAATTCACGTTTTGGCTTTTCTATCCTTTCAATCGGGCTACGGTGGCGTTGGCCGATTATTTAGTTACGCGGCCGCCGCGGCGTAGCCTCGAGCCGGGCGTGGAAGATATATACGGCCTGCTCAAAGAGAGCGAAGCCGAGGGCGTTCTGGACGACGTCGAGAGGGAAATGATAGAGCGCGTCGTGGCGTTTGCGGATCGCACCGCGGGTGAAATTGCGACGCCGCGGACGAAAATTTTCGCTCTGAGCGCGGACGTATCCTTCGAGGAAGCCAAGAGAGCCGTGGCCGATTCGCCTTACGCCCGCATTCCCGTCTACGAAGACACCATAGAGAACGTGGTAGGCATCCTCTACGCGAAAGACATAATGCTCGTAGGGGACAAACCGCCGCGCGGCCTCCGGGATATCGTGCGGTCGGCCCATTACGTTCCCGACAGCCAGCCGGCGGTTAACCTCTTCGTCGATTTCATAAAAAACAGGACCCATATCGCGCTGGTCGTAGACGAATACGGCGCGCTCGACGGTTTGGTTACGATGACGGACGTTTTGAGCGAGATCGTCGGCCCGCCCGCCCTGGCGGTCAGGTACGCGGGGTCCCGGCGGTTCGTGCTGGCCGCCGATACCGACCTCGAGGATTTCAACGATTTCGCGGGGGCGAATCTCAAAGACGACGAAGCCGAAACTCTGGGGGGATACCTCCTCAACCGGTTCGGCCACATACCCGCCGCCGGCGAGGAATATCGCGTGGGGAGCTTCAAATTCACGGTCGAGCGCGCGGAGCCGCATCGAGTCGCCGAGGTATTGGTCGAGAAGTTGGGGGAGGGAAGCGCCTAAGTGGACGTAGTATACTTATTATTGGTACTCGGTCTGATCGTCGCCGCGGCGTTCTTCTCTTCGGCCGAAACTGCGGTCCTCGCCGCCAACCGGATGCGCTTGCGCCATCTGGCCGCGTTGGGCAACCGGCGGGCGGCCCGCGTACTATCGTTTTTGGAGCGGCCCGACAGTTTTCTTACGTCGATCCTCTTCGGTAACAACGTCTCGTTGGTGGTAGCGACTTCGCTTTTAACGCTGGTCGTCGGCCGATACTCGGGCGAGGCCGCGGGCGTAGTGGTCGCGACGTTGGTTATGACGGCCCTGGTAACGCTGTTCACGGAGATTATTCCGAAATCCGTGGTGCTCGAAGACGCGGATTTCTTCGCGATGTCGTTTGCCCGAGTCGTGGCCGTGCTCCAGGTGCTGTTTAAACCGGTGATTTGGATCGTCAACGTCGTCGCCGGCGGGATGCTCGGCCTCGTACGCGTTCGGGCGGAGCGGCTGCCGTTCGCGACGCGGGAGGAGCTCCGCGCCATCCTGACGTCGCGGGGGCGGAAATCGCGGACGGAGATCTTCCAGCGCAGGATGATACGTCGCATATTCAGTTTCGGGGAAACGACCGCGGGGGACGTCATGGTTCCCCTGGCGAAGGTGTTCGCCTTGCCGGAGGACGGCAAGAAAGAGGACGTCGTGGCCGCGTTGGTCAGGAGCGGGTTCTCGAAATACCCGGTCTATCGGAAGACGCGCGGCAACATCGTGGGGGTCGTGATCGCCCGGGACTTCGTCGCGGCTCCGGCCCAAACGTCGCTGCAACGGTACTTCCGGGCGCCGCTGTTCGTCCCCGCCGACGAGAGCATCGAGAACCTCCTGCCGCGTTTGGCGTCGCGGCGCGTGGACATGGCGGTGGTCCGCGACGAGAAGGGCGAAGCCGCGGGGATATTGACGCAAGAAGACATCGTCGAGGAGATAGTGGGGGAGATAGAGGACGAGTACGCGTGGGGGCCGCAGGGGCTTGTGCGCCACGGCGACGGATACACGGCGGACGCCCGCGTTCCGATAAATTATTTCAACAAGCAGATGCCCGTGGCGTTGCCGGCGGGCGATTACGTAACGCTCGGCGGATTCCTCGCTTCCCGGCTCGGCCGCGTCCCCGTCTCGGGGGACGTATGCGCCTGGCCCCCTTACCGCTTTCGCGTGCTCCGGGGGACGCGTCGCGCCGTGCGCCTCATCGGCATCGAGATAAAAGGGGCGGGTAACGGGTAAACGGTCAAAAGGGTTGCGAAACGACTGGGCCAAGGTTATACTAACGCGTCCGGACGAGGGCCGGCAGCTATGACTTTCAAAGGCGATTTGGAAACCATTAATCTCCCCGACGTTCTTCAGCTCCTCAGCTCGGCGCGGAAGTCGGGCGCTCTATCCATACGGCGCGGGGCCGAGGAGAAGAGGTTGTACTTCCGCGAAGGGTTGTTGGTTTACGCCTCGAGCACCGACGAGCGGGAAAAATTGGGCAGCGTCCTCGTCCGCGAGAGTTACATCGACGAAGACGCCGTTGTGCGCGTCAGGGCGTCCCAGGAGAAATCGGGCCGGCCGTTCGGCCTTTGTTTGCTCGAGCAGGGCAAAATCCCTCACGAAAAGCTGATCACGGGGCTGAAGACGCAGGCGCGCATGATAATCACGAACCTCTTCCAGTGGTGGGGGGGGCACTTCGAGTTCATCGATGGAGACCAGGCGTGGCCCGAGGAGATTTCGGTGGGGTTCGATATCCAGGGCATTATTATGGACGCGGCCGCCGCCGTCGACGAGTGGAACCGCATCAAGGGGATGGTTCCCGACCTCGACGTAATATTGGAAGTAGTCCCCGCGCCCGTAAAGGGTAACGGCGCGGTGGAGTTCGACGATACGGAATGGCACGTCCTTTCGCTGCTGAACGGCTACCGCTCGGTGGTAGACGTTGCCGCCGCCAGCAACTTGTCCGATATCGAGACGTGCTCGGTGGTGTGCCGTCTCTTGGGGCGCGGCGTTATTCGCCCGAAGGCTACGGCGGCGAAAGAAGGTGCGGTACCTCTCGGCGAGCCCTCCGGCGCGGAGGCGCTGCTCGGGATTTACAACGAGCTCTTCGCGCAAGTGTTCTTCGCCGTATCGGAGGAGGCGGGGGCCGAAGCCGTACGGGAGCTCAACGACGCCGCGTCGGCGCGAAGCGGCGCCTCGCCGTTCCTCAAAGGTTGTTGGGTAGCGGCGAAAGGCGTATTGAGCCGCGCATCGGTCCTGCGGAACTTCCTGGCGGCCGACCCCGAAACGCGGGACGAAGAGCTCGCCGCGGTGCTATTCGAGCTCTTCCGCTACGAGCTTTCCCTCACGGCGACCTTGCTGACCAGGCCCCGCCAGGCCGCTCTTATACAAGACCTCCAGCCGCTCGCGGCGCTGCTACTCAAAAGGTACGATTCGAAACTCGTAAACTTAGGCGCCCGGCGGGTCCTGAGCCGGTTCCTCTCGCCCACGGAAGTATCCTATGCCGATAGAGAATGAAGAAGGGAAGTCCTCGAGCCGGTCGGATTACCTCGGCCTGGCGGAGAAGCGCCTCCGCTCGCTCGTGGATATATCGCGCTCTCTCTCCGAGGAAGTAGAGCTTTACGCGCTCATGGCGTTGGTCGCCGGCCGCGCTTCCGAGGCGATGAGCGTGGAGAGGACGTCCGTCTGGCTTCACGACCGCCTCAAACGGGAAGTGTGGACCATAGTGGCCGAGGGGGAACTGCGGGAACTCCGGATGCCGGACCACGAGGGTATCGCGGGATGGGTCGTCCAAACGGGCGAGGTCGCGGTGGTGAATGACGTGACCGACGATCCGCGGTGGAACGCCGAAGTCGACAAAAAAACGGGGTACATTACGCGGAGCATATTGAGCGTACCGATGGAGAACCGCCGGGGCGACCGCGTAGGCGTCTTCCAATGCGTGAACAAGACCGACGGCGGGTTCAACGAAGACGATACGCGCTTCCTACAGGCGATCGCTTCTCAGGCCGCGATATACATTCAGAACGCGCGGCTCCTGGAGGCGCGGAAGCGGATGTTCGACAGCTTCGTCGATACCTTGGCCGAGACCATCGAATCCCGCGACCCGCTGACCGCGGGCCACAGCCGCGGCGTCATGCATTACGCGGTGGGAACCGCGAAGAAGCTGGGCCTCCCGGCCGGAGAGATCGAGGTCATACGCTACGCGGCTCTGCTGCACGACTACGGGAAAATAGGGGTGCCGGACCACATATTGCGCAAACCCACGACGCTAACGCCGGCGGAGTACGAAGTAATTAAAAAGCACGTTTCGTATACGGAACAGATCCTGGCGCGCATCCATTTCGAGGAGCGGCTGCACGACGTACCCGTTATAGCTTCCCACCACCACGAACGCCTGGACGGCTCGGGTTACCCGAAAGGCCTTCGGGGGGGCGATATTTCAAAAGGGGGAAAAATCGTCGCGGTCGCCGACGTCTTCGACGCCGTGACTTCGCGCCGTCATTACCGCGGGCCGATGGCGGTGCCGCAGGCGATGAAGCTGGTCGAGGAGGGCGCGGGGACACGATTCGACGCCGAGGTCGTGTCCGCCTTGAGACGTTCCCTGGTCGAGGAGGGTCGCCTCGAGGCCGGGGATTTCGATTGAGATGGGAAGCGACGTACGAGAAGACATCGCGGCACTACTCGAGGCGGGCGACGTCGACGGCGCGCTGGAGCGCTGCCGGGCGCATTTCGACGAGGTAGGCGGCCCCGCCGCCCGACCCGACGAAAACGATTACTTGCGGGAATTCAACCGCCGCCTTACGGTTTGGCAACAGCTCGAGCTCTACGTCCGGGAAGTAGACCGAAGGCCGCATAATACGCGCTCGTGGAAGCTGTTGGGGTACGCCTATATGTGGGCCGGGTTATACGTCCCTATTTTACTGCGGGCGGCGGAACAGGCCTTCTTGATTAGCACGTCGCAGGAGGAGGACGCCGCGTTGGCCGCCAATCTTGAAGAAAAAATGGAATTGTGCCGCGCAGCGCTCGCCGGCGACAAGAACGCGCGCGCCGAGTTGGCCGCGGGCGAGCAAGCGTTTGCGACGGAATTCGAAGAGTTCCCGGCCGTCGTTCCCATGCCGGAGCCGTTCGTGAGTTCGGGCATAGTGCCGGAGAGGGAGCTCAAGGTGACGGCCGCGATAATCGCGCCCGACCTGTTGGATATTTTAAACGGTTGAGGTTGGATATGGACCGGACGTTGATAGGCCGATGCGGTAAGTTTTGCGGAGATTGCCGCGTTTACGTCGCGGCGCACGGCGGTGACCGCGACGCCGTTGTCGGACTTGCCCGCGAGCTGGAAGTCAAGCCGGAGCAGGTCAAATGCGAGGGTTGCCAGGGCCCGGAAGGAAGCTGTTTTAACGCTACATGTAGTATCGTAGCTTGCCTGGACGAACGCGGCTACCGTTATTGCGCCCAGTGTGCCGAAATCAACGATTGTACCAAATACGCGCAAGTCAACGCCGAGGCCGGCGGCCGGCCCAAGATCTATTCCACCCAGCTGAAGGCTTGGGGAGAAGAGCGTTGGCTCCGGTTCCACCTCGGCGACGCCGGCGAGGAGGGTGAAAGCTGAGAGGACGAGGGCACAGCGAATTAGGGCGGAGGCGGGAGATCGAGGAAGCGTAGGGGAACGGAGCGCCGTGGTCGGCTCGGCGGCGGCGGCCCCCTTCACCGCTTTTCCGGTGGAAGGACGTCGCACTTGGAGGTGCGGAATTGGGCGACGAAGTCGACGGCGTCGAAGCGCTCGCCGCGCGCGCGGTAACGCTTTTCAACCGCGATTATAATTGCGCGGAGGCGGTCACGGTCGCCGTGGGGAGTTACTTCGAGCCCGAGCAGCGGTGCTTTCCGCGCGTAGCGACCTGTTTCGGTGGCGGCGTGGGACGACGCGGCGAGATCTGCGGCGCCCTGGCCGGGGCCGTTATGGTCGTAGGTTTTTTGAAAGGCAGGAGGCCGGGCGAGGGCCCCGAGGCCAAAGAACGCGCATACCAGTTGGCGGAACAAGTAGTCGAAGCTTTCCGCCATCGCTTCGGCAACGTCTCGTGCCGGGCGCTAATCGGGATAGACCTGAGCGGTCCCAACGGGCAAGAAACCTACCGCCGCAAAGACGTCCATAAAATATTTTGCGCGGAGTACGTAGCGGAGGCGGCGAGGCTCGCGCACGACGCGATAAATCCATAGCGCTCGGCAACAGCAGCCGCCGCGGGGCGGCTTTTTTAAATAATGGGCCGTACTGATTTTTGGTTTAAGCGATTGCTCACCCGCAAACGGGACGGCGGGGAAATTCCCGCCGCCGATTGGCGCCGTTTCGTCGAGGCCTTGCTCGCCCGGGAATTGCCGGACTACCAGGTTGCCGCGTTGTTGATGGCCGTCTACTTCCGGGGGATGACGACGGAGGAAACCGCGGCCTTGACGGCCGCGGTAGCGGCATCCGGGGAGCAGCTGTCGTTGGGCGAGGGGCCCTATGTGGATAAACATTCGACGGGGGGAGTGGGCGACAAAGTTACGCTCGTCGCCGTGCCGTGGGCTGCGGCGTGCGGCGCGCGCATCGCCAAGCTTTCCGGGCGCGGTCTGGGGCATACCGGCGGGACCATAGATAAGCTCGCGTCGATTCCCGGAATCAACCTCTCGCTTACGGCCGGGGAACTGAAAGCGTTGACCGACGACGTCGGGTGGGCCGTCGCCGAGGCGCAGAACGTAGCGCCGGCGGATAAAATACTATACGCCTTGCGCGACGCTACGGCGACGGTGGAGGCGACGCCGCTAATCGTCGCCAGCATTTTGAGCAAGAAGCTCGCCGGCGGAGCGCCGGCGTTCGTTTTCGACGTCAAGGCCGGGAGCGGGGGCTTCGCGAGAGACGAGACGAGGGCGCGGGCGTTGGCGGAAAAGCTCGTGGCCGCGGCGAAAGCGGCCGGCCGCAAGGCCGTGGCCGTAATCACGGCCATGGACCAACCACTCGGCCGGGCCGTCGGCAACGCGCTCGAGGTCGCGGAGGCGGCCGCGGCGCTTCGGGGCGAGGGGCCGGCGGACCTCGTCGACGTTTCGCGTGCCGTCGCCGCGGAGATGGTGGTTTTGGCGGGCGCGGCGGACGCGGGGACCGTCCGCGAACGGTTGTCGGAGGCCCTGGAACGGGGATGCGCCTTCGCGAAATTGGACGCTATGGCCCGGGCCCAGGGGGCGCCGGCCGGGTGGTTGGAGAAGCTCCCGCGGGCCGCGAAGACGGCGACGGTGGCGGCGGAGGAAAGCGGGTATCTGACGTCGTTGGACGCTTTTAACGTGGGGGCCGCGGCGAACGCGTTGGGGGTCGGGCGCGCGGCTGTGGACGATACCGTCGACCCGGCCGCGGGCGTCGTTCTGCACCGAAAAAGGGGCGATGCGGTGCAAAAAGGTGAAGCCCTGATGACCCTCCACTACGACGACGGCCGGGTGGCCGAAGCGCTGGCCTACGCGCGCGCGGCGGTTGCCGTAGGGGAGGAACCGGCGCCCGGGCCGGCGGTTATCGGCGTCGTGCGGTAACGCCCGGCGAGTTCCGGTGCGACCCTGAGCACGGCCCTAATCCCCTTGATATTATGTTCGCCAACGCGTATAATCCCTTTGCCGCGCAAGGGGATTCGCGGAACGCCGGTTGCGGCAAGAGGAGCTTAAGCTTTGCGAGCGTTCAAAGATATCGTAGCTATCGTTGTCGTCGTCGCGGCCGTCGCGGCCTCGCTCGTCGTTTTCTTTTATTACCACGCCGACCACCGAAACACGTTGGCGATTTTGGCGACGGAGGCGTCGCACGCGTTCCTGTTCGCCGCCCTGGCGTGGGCGGCGTATTTCGTTGGTCGGTTGGCGGTAGGTTTCATATTCCGCCCGAAAGAGCATTTTTGGGAAATAGACCTCGCGGTGGGGTTCGTCGGCTTCGGCCTGGCCGCTGTTCTTCTCGGGGCGACGCACCTATTATACGGCTGGATTATAAGGGTAATAATATTGGTCGTACTCGGCTTTTCGGCCCCGCTCTTTTGGCGATACTGCAACGAGGCCGGAGACTATATACACCGGCGGTTCTCGTCGTTGACGCCGGGACCCCTTATAGTCGTCGCCTTCCTTGTGCCGCTGGCCGTGTCCATGCTGGTGCGGGTGGGGTTGCCGCCTTTCGAGTGGGATTCCCTGGTGTACCATCTGTACATCCCGAAGGTCTACGCGGAAAACCACCGCATCGTCTATTTGCCCCGCCTGGCGTATTCCTCGATGCCGTTGGGCGCCGAGATGATGTACACCTGGGCGTACCTATGGAACGGCCTGGGATGCGCCGCGGCGGTCGCCCCCCTTATGAACGGCCTGTTCGCGGTTGCGACCTGGCGTCTGGCGCGCCGTTACCTGGATAACTTGTGGGCTACGGTCGCGGCGGCCTTTCTCGTCGTTACTCCCGTCTACGCGCTCTACTTCGCGTCGGCGTACGTGGATATGACCGTCGGCGCGCTCGCGCTCATGGCGCTCTTCGTTTACGTGCGAGGTTTCGACGGCCGGGGCGACGCGGCGTTGGCGGGCTTTTTATCGGGCGCCGCGCTGGGCGTCAAATACACGGCCGCGTACGCTTTGATCGGTTTAGTGCCGGTCATAGGTTGGGACCTATACCGCCGGCGCGTCTCGCTGCGTCGCGTAATACTAATGCTGGTAGTCGCGCTCGTGGTCGCGTCTCCCTGGTTCGTAAAGGCGTTCGTCGAAAGGGGCAACCCCGTTTTCCCCGCGTTGTACGACGTCTTCGGGGGCCGCGATTTGTCGCCGGCGGTAGCCGAACACCTCGGCGTATGGCAGAAGGAGATCGGCATGGGGCGCGAACCGCTTGATTACGCGCTTCTGCCGTACCGCGCATCATTTCGGGCCGACGGCGGCTACGAGCGTTTCGACGGGATAATTCTGCCTTTCAGCGTCGTAACGCTCTTGTTGGCGCTGGCATGGTTCCGTCGGAGCCGGTTGCTCTTGTATACCGCGTTCTACGGCGCGGCGTGGGCGATATTGGCTTCGCAGCAATTGCGGTTTCTAAGCGCGGCGCTCGGGACCCTCGCCATACTGGCCGCGGGCGTCTTTTCGAGCGTGGCCTCCCGCGCCAAGGGTTGGTGGCGTGCGGCGGTCAGCGTCGTGCTGATCGGCTCGGGAGTAGCGTTCGGGTACGTCATCAACGGCTCGGCTACGTTCTGGTACTCCATATACGCGGTGGAGTATTTATTCACGCATGACGCGGATGCTTATTTGGAAAAGACGGCGTCCGCGTACTTGGCGGACAAGTACATCAACGAGAACCTGCCCGAAGATGCCGTAATTTTAATGATTTTCCAAAACCATCTGTTATACTTGGAAAGGCGAGCCATATACGATTCTTTCTTCGAATCGTCCGAAACGTTGAAAGACGTCGCGAGGTTGGAAAGCCCGGCCGCCGTAGCCAACTACGTCGATGCCCTGGGCGTCACCCATGTCTTGACCGGGCGCTTTGCGGATAAGTATTTCTGGAGCCACTACGACCCCTCGACGCGCGTTCTGTGGACCGCTTACCTTCGCGGGTACACGTACGCGGTTTTCGACAACGGCGAGTTCGAAATAAGGGTGGTCATACCGCGAGGCCGGGAATGACGGCGGCATTAGCGGAGTGCGCGAATGAAGATATCGCATGAGCTAAAATTCAATAGGTTGTTTATGGTACTAGCGGCGGCCCTTTTGGCGGCGGCCGTTGGCGCCCAGCGTGAAGAGTTGGAGGGGGAGGATGGCGTCGTCCCCGCCGAGAAGGAGCGCGGCGAAGTCGGGAAGCCCGAAAGCGGGGCGGAGAAAAAGAAGGACCAGCCGTACCACGTCGAGGCGGACGTTACCGAGGGTTATTATACCGCCGGCGACCAGGTCCTGCACGGCATCGGGAACGTCATTATAGTCCACGGCGATACGACCATAACGTGCGACGAGGCCTTTTCTTACGAAGCGCGGAATTTAACTACCCTTTTGGGTAACGTTAGAGTAAAAGATGAAATACAGAAATATACGCTTACGGGCGGATACGTTGAGTACTATCGCGAAAAAAAACTATCGATCGCTACCAAATCTCCCCGCTTGGTTTTGGAACGCGATAGGCCCATAACGATCACTTCGGATATGATGCGGATGTGGATGGAAAATGAGTACGGCGAGGCGGCGGGGGATGTTAAAGTCGTTTCTGAGGATGTTGAGGGTTATGGCCAGAAATTAAAGTATTTCGGCAAAAAGGACAAAATTGAGTTATCCGGCAATCCAGTCGTCCGGCAAGAGGACAGCCGGTTGGCGGGTGACGTAATTACGCTTTACCTGGTCGACGAAAAGTTGCGCCGGGCCCGCGCCGACGGCTCGAGCCGTCTTTTATATTTCTCGCGGCCCGCGGAGAAGCCGGCGGAAGAGGCGGAAGCGCCGAGCGAAGAGGTCGCCGGCGAGGCCGTGCCGGAGTCGCCTGCCGCGGAGGAGGCCGACGCCGAGGCGATGGCCGTCGCCCTCGCGGAGGAGAGTGCCGTTGACGGCGAGGGGGGTATTGCGGCCGAAGTCGAGGGTCAACCGTCGAAGGCCGAAGGGGAAGGTGACCCCGGAGACGAGGCGGAAGAGACGCCCACGGGTCGTGTCGAAGCCGCCGGCGCCGTTATGGAAGGTTTTTTCACGGACGGTAAACTCGAGCAGGTGGATATAACCGGCGACGCCGAGGGGCACTATTGGCCTTTCGACGAGTTCGGCCGGGAGACCGGGGAACAGATCGACTCCGCCGGGGACCTGATAAGAATTACGATGGACGAGGGCGAGGTAAAGAAGATCCTCGTCGAGGGCAACGCCGAGGGCGTATACCGGCCCGCGCGCGCCGAGGGGCGCAGCGGCGTAACGCGAACGGTCGGCGACCGCATTTCGGTCTTCGTTACCGAAAACGAGGTCCGCCGCATAGTGGTGTTCGGCCACGCCCGCGGGTCTTACTTCACGGAAGAGGCGCCCACGGCCAAGGAACGCGAGGCGGCAGGTGGTTAAAGTCGCGCCGGAGGAAACGCTCAAAGAGATAATTTCGCCGTCCAGGGCGGCGGAAGTTAAAAAGGGCGAAGCGATCCTTCGAACCGAGGGTTTGGTGAAGGTGTACTCCAAGCGCCGGGTCGTGGACGAAGTATCGATCAACGTGAAGCCCGGGGAAATCGTGGGCCTTTTGGGGCCGAACGGCGCCGGGAAGACTACGACGTTCTATATGATCGTAGGGCTGATAAACCCGACCGCCGGGAGGATATTCCTGGGCAGTGAGCAGTTGACGAAGTTGCCCATGTACAAGCGCGCCCGCAAAGGGGTGGGGTATTTATCCCAGGAAGCCTCGATTTTCAGGAAGCTCACCGTGGAGGAGAATATCCTGGCTATACTCGAGGTCATGGGTATCAAATCGAAGGAGCGCCACCGCCGCGCGGTGGAATTACTCGAGGTAATGGGTGTCGCCCACCTTTTGAAATCGAAGGCTTATACGTTGTCGGGCGGCGAGCGGCGTCGCGTCGAAATCGCCCGCGCCCTCGCTTCGGAACCGCTCTACCTTCTTTTGGACGAGCCGTTCGCCGGCATCGACCCCCTCGCGGTGGAGGACATTCAGAATATCGTATTGCAGCTCCAGAAAGCGGGCCTCGGCATCCTTATAACCGACCACAACGTCCGCGAGACGCTCGAAATAACGCACCGCGCGTATATAATGTTCGAAGGCAGGATATTGATTTCCGGGGACGCCGAAAAATTGATAAGCGACCCCGAAGCGCGAAAGATCTACCTCGGCGAGAGGTTCCGGATGTAGCGGCGGCGCGCAGCCGGCACGAATATGGAACTATCCCAAAAACTGGAACAACGGTTGATCATCTCGCCGCGACTCCAGCAGTCGCTCAAGCTGCTGACGCTGAATAACCTCGAAATAGAAACCGCCATCGAGGAGGAGTTGGAGACCAACCCGGTCCTGGAGTGGGAACCCGGCCGTTCGTCCGGAGAAGAGGCCGAGCCGCGGCCGTCCGAACGCGTCGATAATATCAACTGGCAGGAATTCTTCGCCTCCTCGCCGCGCGAACGTTATGCGCCGGAAGGGATGGAGGACGTAGACCCTTACGCGACGGCGGAGGTGCCGCCCGTCACGTTGTCCGAATATCTTTTACGCCAGTTGGAAGTAGCCGGTGCGAGCGACCGCGATTTCGAGATCGCGGCTTGTATAATATCGGCGCTCGACCGGGACGGTTACCTGCGCATGGGAACCGCGGCGCTGGCTGCAGAGCTGGAAGAGGACGAGAGCGAGGTTGGCCGCGTATTGACCGAGGTCGTTCAGCGTCTGGACCCGCCCGGCGTGGCGGCCCGGGACCTGCGGGAGTCCTTGTATATACAATGGCAGGACCGGGACGACGAGGCGCCGCCTTGGGCGGGGGTTATAATAGAAAAGCACCTGGACCTCTTAGCGCATAAATCGTTCGACAAGTTGGCGAAAACGCTCCACGCGACGCCGGAGGAGATTTCGGCCGCGGTAGATTACATAAAAGACCTCGAGCCGCGGCCCGGCCGCGCGTTCGGGAGCGAAAATAACCCGGCGTTGGTCCCGGACATTCGCGTCGAGCTCGTCGACGGCGCGGTAGAGATGACGCTTCTCGACGAACGGATAGGCCGCTTGTACATTAGCCCGCGTTATCGGGAGTTGCTCGCGTCCGGCGGCGATCTCGACCGGGAGGCGGAGCGCTTCGTGCGATACCGTCTCACCGCGGCGGCGTCGTTCATTCGTGCCATACACCAACGCCGCAAGACGGTGGAGAAAGTAGTCGCCGCCATTTTCGAGCGACAGCGCGAATTTTTGGCGTTGGGCGAACCCGGCCTGAAACCCCTAACCATGGAAGACGTGGCGAACCAGGTGGGTTTCCACGTATCGACGGTTTCGCGCGCTACGGCGGGTAAGGTCGTGGATACGCCCGTGGGCATATTCCCCTTGAAACATTTCTTCACGGGAAGCGTCGCATCCAGCGCGGGTGACGTGTCGGTGGAGCGGGTCAAAGCTTTATTGGAAGATATCATCGGCGACGAGGACAAGGGGGCGCCGCTTTCCGACGAAGAGCTGGCAAACGAACTCCACAAACGGGGTTTAAAGGTGGCCCGGCGGACCGTGGCGAAGTACCGGAAATTACTAAAATTACCGGGAAAACATGAGCGCAAAAGAATTTGACGCGGTTATCGTTGGGGGAGGCCCCGCGGGTTACCCGGCGGCGATACGCGCCGCGCGGCGGGGCGCGACCGTAGCCGTCGTCGAGGAGAAGCGGCTGGGCGGAACCTGTCTCAACGTGGGCTGCATACCGACCAAGTTCTATTGCCGGCGCAGCGCCGTCGACGACCCGCGGCCGTGGCGCGACGTGGTCGCCGAAAAGGGCGAATTGGTCGACGGCCTCGTAAAAGGCATCGAGTTTTTGTTCGAAAAACGCGGCGTCGAATTCTTCGCCGGCCGCGGCCGTCTCCGCGGCGGCGGCGACGTGGAGGTGGAGGGCGGAGCCGGCGTTGCGCTCCGGGCGCGGAGGGGCATTCTGTACGCGCCGGGTTCCTCGACGCTCACTATCGCCGCTCTGCCGGTCGATCACGAGTTGGTCATAGATAGCGACGACCTCGTAGATTCGCCGTTGGATTTCGAGAGCCTCGTAGTAGTGGGGGGCGGCGCCATAGGGCTCGAGTGGGCTACGATATGCCGCCGGCGCGGCTTGGAAGTTACGGTCGTAGAAATGATGCCCCAGGTCTTGCCGGGCCTGGACGCCGACGTCGCGCGGCGCCTCGCGGGGTTTATGAAAAGGACGGGCGTTAAAATACTGACGGGGAAAAAGGTGGAGGGGCTGGAACGGCGCGCCGGAACCGCCGTCGTGCAACTGGCGGACGGCGAGACGTTGGAAGCCGAGCGGGTGCTCATCGCCGTGGGCCGGAAAGCGAACGTCGACGACGAAGAGCTCGCGCCGTTGGGCGTCGAGGTCGAAAGGCGCCGCATTAAAGTCTCGCCGACGATGGCGACGACCGCTCCCGGGATATGGGCCGCCGGCGACGCCGCGGGGACGGCGCCGATGTTGGCGCACGTTGCGACCCGCCAGGGTTTGGTGGCGGCCGAAAACATCCTGGGCGGAGCCGAGGAAATGGCGTACGGGTTTATACCCTGGGCCGTCTTCTCGGACCCCGAAGCGGCGGGGGCGGGAATGAGCGCCGCGGAAGCCGAAGGCCGGGGGATAACGGTCCGCGAGGGCCGAGCCGACTATCGTTCCCTGGGGCGGCCCCGCGCCGACGGTTTCACGGACGGGTTCTTCAAAATAACCGCGGCCGTCGACGGCGGGAAGATCCTGGGCGCCCACGCGGTCGGCCACAACGCCGCGGAGATCGTTCAAGTCGTGGCCGCGGCCGCGACCTGCGGCGCCACCGTCGACGACATGGCCGAGTTTATAGCCATCCACCCGACGTACGCCGAATTGGCGGCCGAGGCCCTGGAAGACTGGCGCGGCCTGGCGACGCACCGACCGTAACATGAAAACGTACGAGACCGAACGCATCCCCGCGTGGCTTCGCCGCCCCGTGACGGACAGGGTGAGCCGCGGCGAGGCGCGCCGGGCCGTCGCCGGCCTGAACACCGTTTGCCGGGAAGCCCGGTGCCCGAACAGAGGTCGTTGCCTGGGCGAAGCCAAGACCGCTACTTTTTTATTAATGGGGCCCGGCTGCTCGCGCAATTGCAGGTTCTGTGCGGTGCCCCCCGGCCCGGCGCCCCTCGACGTCGAGGAACCCGCGAAAGTCGCCGTTGCGGCCCGGGCGTTGAACCTCGGGTACGTGGTATTGACGTCGACTACGCGCGACGACCTCGCCGACGGCGGCGCGCGCCACTTCGTCGAGGCGGTGGCCGCGGTAAAGAGGGAGTTGCCCGGCGCCGGCGTAGAGGTACTGGCGCCGGACTTCGGCGGTTCGGAGGAGGCGGTCGATATTCTTACCGGGGCCGATATCGCCGTATTCGGCCATAACGTCGAAACCGTACCGCGTCTGTACGAAAAGGCGCGGCCGGGCGCCGACTACGCGCGTTCGCTGGGCGTCCTGGCCCGCGCGGCGCGGGCCGGCCTTATTGCGAAATCCGCGCTGATGATAGGGCTGGGAGAGAGTATCGACGAGCTGCGGGGCGTCTTGCGCGACTTACGTTCGGTCGGCGTGGTGATGCTGGCCGTGGGGCAGTATCTGCGGCCCGGTAAGCAGCAGCTGCCGGTCGCGCGTTTTTGGGAACCCGAGGTCTTCGACGAACTCGAGGCCGCGGCGCGGGACATGGGTTTCCTGGCGGTAGCGAGCGCGCCTTTCGTACGGTCCTCTTATCGCGCCGGGGAAATCTACCGCGAGGCCGCGGCGGCGCGGCTCCGCCGTGTAGAGTAAAGGGACATGGTACCCACCAGGATATGGTAAAGTTGAGTTGGATGAAACGCTCGACTTATACCGAGATCCGGAGGTGGCGCGCCGATGTACCCCGAGGAAGGGTTGTGTTCGGGGCAGGGTACGTCGGGGGTCGCCGCCTCCGGACAAGGGGCTTAAGCCCCTTGTCTGCTTCAAACGACCAGCCCCCCGCCGGGAGGTCCGACGCTACGGTACGTTCGCTCGTTTAGCCCGTAAAACGGAGGGCGCGGCGCCCGCCGGGATAGGGCGAAGGTGGCGGGATGA
>DATKXQ010000195.1:0-13581 GCA_035528975.1 bacterium | reverse complement strand
GGAACCCGAAGGTCCCATAATCGCCAGGTATTCCCCGGCCCGGATGTCGAGGTCGATGTCTTTGAGAGCGACCACATCCTCGCCGCCCATATGATAGACCTTCATTATATCCCGGAGCTTTATAAGCGGATCCGCCATTAGGATGGCTCTTCCTCTTCGTCGGCTTTGCCCTTTTCGAGGCCGACGAGGTCGCCGTCGTTGAGGTTGCGCAACGTTTTGTAGGGGCCGACGATAATGTTTTCGTCCCCGGTCAAGCCCTTTTTAATCTCGACGTATCTGTCGCCCATGATGCCGACTTCTACCGGTACGAAACGGGCCCTTTTGACGAGCGGCTTCTCGTCTTCGAATACGAAAACGCCCTTCACGTATTCCGCCCGGAGTCGGTCCGCCTCCGCGGCTTTCTTCTCGTCCTTGCCTTTTCGCGTTTTCGGACCGCCCTCCGTCTTACGGTCTTCTTCCCAGGCCGCCACCGTTTCGCGGGTGCGCGTCACGAGGGCCTGGATCGGGATCGCAGTCGCGTTCTTGACTTCGGCGGTGATGACGTCGGCGGTAGCCGTCATGCCCGGCCTCAGCGCCGACGTATCGCCGCCCAGCAATACCTTGACCTCGAAGTCGGCGGAAGTTTTCTCTTCGGAAACGGCGTACAAAGATTCCTTGGCGCTGGACGCGATTTCGATAACTTCGCCGCGGAAAACGGTATCCGGGAACGCGTCCACCGTCACGTGTGACGGCTGTTCCAACTTGACGTTGACGACGTCCGTTTCGTCGACGTCGGCGACGACCTGCATCGCCGCCAGGTCCGCCACCGTCAGCATAACCGTGCCCGGCGTATTGAGCGTGCCCACGACCGTGAATTCGCCCTCTTCCACGTTAAGGGCGGTTACGACGCCGTCGAGGGGAGAGGCGTAGATCGTCTTGGACAGCGAATCCCTGGCCTGGACGACCGCGGCCCGCGCCCGGGCGACGTTGTCGCGGGCCAGCTCGTACTCGGTCCGTTCGGCCTGGAATTGCGTTTTGGCGAGGTCGTATTGCTCGCGCGATATGAGGTTTTTATCGTACAGGCCCTGCTTGCGGTCGAAAACCTCTTTCGCCGTTTTCCATTTGGTTTCCGTGAGCTCGACGGTGCTGACGGCGCTGCGGTAGGCCGCCACGGCCTCGTCTCGCCCGGCGCGGTACTGCGTTTGCTCGAGCTCGAGGAGGATGTCCCCCCTGGCGACGGGCTGGCCCTCCTTGACGAAGATAGTCGTGACTTTCCCCATGATATTCGCCGAGACGTCGACGCTGACGCGGGGTTCCACCGTCGCGGGGCCCGACACGTAGGCCGTGATATCGGTCGTGGTGACGGTGTCCACTCGCACCGCGGGTACCTGGCCGCGCTTGGAGTTTATGACCGTCATCGGGCAGGAGACCAGTATGAGCCATATTACTATTACTATGGCCCACCGCACTTTAGTCATTCGCAGTTGGCGTTTCATCTCGAGTCACCTCCGGCGGTCGCGCCGGTGGGCGTTTTCGGATAGGGGATTCTACGCGTCAACGCCAGCGCTATCAATACGGCGCAGGCGGCGGTCAACACGACCGAGCCTTCCGGGCCGAAGTCGGCGCCCGAAAGCCAGGCGGGGCCGCGGGCGGAAGCTTCGGCGAGGCGACCCGGGAAGCGGTAGCCGCTCACGGCGAAGCCGAATAGGCCGCCCTCGGCGAAATTCCAGCCCCAGTGGAAGCCGATCGCCAGCCAGAGGGAACCGCTTTGGAGGTACAGCAGGCCGAGGATAACGCCGGCCAGGGTTACGTTGACGGTCGGCAGTAGACCCGCGCCGGGATTGAGGAGATGGAGTAACCCGAAAGCCGCGGCCGTGACGAGAACGGCGGCGGGGCGATTCCACGACTCGTCCAGGACCTTGATGGGGTAGCCCCGCAGTAGTAGCTCCTCGGCGCCGGCGAAGACGGCGAAGAAGGCGAACGGCCCCGCAAGCGTGAATATCGCCGTCGGCGAGCTCAGCGCCAATCTGAACTCCGCGCCGCCGGCCAGCGCTATCGCCAGGCACGTTAGACTCAGGAAGATTACTCCGCCGGCGAAGCCGAGCGGCAAAGCGGCCATAGCGCCTTTTGGCGCCAACCCCAGCGACGCCAGGGGAGCCTTGCGGTCCAGGAAGCGGCGCGCCCCCGCGGTGGCGGCCGTCAAAGGTAATACCGCGACCAACCCGGCTGCCGCGAGGAACCACGGGTTCATCCCCGCGACGTCGAAACCGGGGTGGTGCGGCCGAACGCCGGCCAGCGCAAAGGCCGCGGCCGTACCGACCATTAGGGCAAGCGCTCCGCCCAGGGCCGCGACGTAGAATATCGCCAACCTCAGCCAGGCGCGCAGGGTCCCGTCGGCGTTCGTTAGAACTGACATGGCTAATAATCGAGTTCCCCTAATCCCCTTCTCAAGTCGTAGTCGGCGATAATGAAATCGTATTTGGCTTCGACGAGGGAATTTTGGGCTTCGACGAAACGGGCCTGGGCGTCGGTCAGCTCGAGCATTGACGCGCCGCCCAGGGTGTAGAGTTCCTGGACTATCGCAAACTCCTCTTCGGCCGCGGCGGCCGTACGTTCGGCCACGGTCACCGTTTCCGATTGTTTCTTATATTCGTAATAGGCTTGCGTAACGTCGAGGGCCACGACGTCGCGCCGTCTGTCGTAAGCGACGCGGGTGCCGGCCGCCGCGGCCCGGGCGCGATCGGTGTTGGCCTTGGTCTGGAAGCTGTCGAAAAGGTACCAGGAGGCCGTCGCGCCGACGGTCCACTCGTCGAGGTCGTTCCAGGTGTCGCGGGAGGGCGCTTGGAAGTCGCTCCAATCGTAGGAAGCGAAGGCGCCCAGGGAAGGGAACCACCCGGCGACCGCGGAGCGTACGGCCAGGTCCGCGACGCGTTTTTCCTCCCGCTTCCTGACTACGTCCGGGCGGTTCGACACCGCCCGCTCGACCAATTCGTCGGGCGTTTGGACGTCGAGGCGGCCGGCCGGCTGCTCCACGCCGGCGAAGGTTATATCCGCGACCGGTTCCATACCCACGGTATTGAAGAAGACAAGGCGGGCCGTTACCACGGCGGCTTCCGCGGCGATAGACGCGATCTCGTCGGCGCCGAGTTGGACCACAGCTTTCAGGTATTCGGCGCGCGAGGTGGCTTCGGCCTCGTATTGGGCCGCTGCCAGTTCTTCGTTCCTGTGGCTGGCCTTGAGAGAGATGTCGGATACTTCTTTAAGGCCCCGGGCTTTCAGAACACCCAGGTAAGCCCGGGCGACGTCGACGACGAGCTGCTGGCGTTGCTCGTCGCGGCTCGCGGCGCCCGCGCGAGACGACGCCCGGCCGGACATAACGCCCCATATCAACCTGCCGCCGGCGAAAATCGGTTGGTCCAGGCGGGCCGAACCGTAGTAGTAGTGAAGGGGCGGCACGTATCCCGGGATCTCGTAGCCGCCCACGCGGAAAGCGTCGCGGTCGTAGTATCGGGAGGCGGAATAGGTCGCGCTCGCGGTCGGGGATATGCCGCCCCAGCCCTGGTAGAGGTCGGCTCGAGCCGAGAGATAAGTCGCGTCGGCGGCGACGGCCGCGGGGCTACGCCCGAGCGCGAAATCTATCGATTCGTCGAGCGTCAGCTCGGCCGCGTAAGTCACCCCGCATAACGCCGCGGCGGCGACGATAGTTTTTATTATATTCATCTCGAGTTCGCCTTGCGTATATTATAAATTACGGCATTTTAACAAAAATAGTTGCTTCTGACAAGATAAACCGGTACGCCGCGTATTGTGGCGTCGTTGCTAATAACCGAACGATTGATATTAAAGAAAAAGCCGCCCGGGGGCGGCTTATAATCCACGAAATGAGTCGGTTACGTCTTCTTCTTGCCCTCGTCGCGGCACTCGCGCGGCGGCAACTCGCCGCAGCGGATAAGCAGTTCTTCCCAGTCCTCGTCGATGTCGGCCTGGATCTCGGCGACGAGTTCGTGTGTGACGCCGTCCTTGAAGAGGTGGCTGTAGCGGCCTTGGAACGTCAACCATTCCTCGATAGGCAATTTGTTTTTGGGTTTATAGTTGAGTTTCCAGACGCCGTCTATTATTTCGTAGAGGGGCCAGAAGCACGTATTCGCGGCGATGCGCGTGACTTTGAGCGTGTCCTCGGAGGCGTGCCGCCAGCCGCGGTGGCAAGGCGCGAGGACGTTGATGAAGGACGGGCCGTCCGCGGCCAGCGCGCGTTCGACTTTCCGCGTCAGGTCCATGAAGTTGTGCGGAGCGGCCTGGGCGACGTACGGAATGTGGTGGGCGGCTACGATGGCGGTGAGGTCTTTGCGGCGGTGGATTTTACCCGGCATTAGTTTGCCGTGCGGAGCGGTGGTAGTGGAAGCGCCTTTGGGCGTGGCGCTGGAGCGCTGGATGCCGGTATTCATATACGCCTGGTTGTCGTAGCAGATGTACAGCATTTTATGGCCGCGCTCGAGCGCGCCCGACAGCGCCTGGAGGCCTATGTCGTACGTGCCGCCGTCGCCGCCGAAGGCTATGAAGTGGAAATCCTTATCGAGTTTGCCTTCGTCTTTGAAGGCCCGGTACGCCGTCTCGACGCCCGAGAGGGTCGCGGCTACGTTTTCGAAGGCGTTGTGAATCCAGGGGACTTTCCACGAGCTGTAGGGGTAGAGGGTCGTGGCGACCTCGAGGCAGCCGGTCGCGTTGCCCACGACGACGGGCCCGTCGGCGGCGAGAAGGACCTGGCGCGCGATGATGGCCGCGCCGCAACCGGCGCAGAGTCTGTGGCCGCCGGTGAAGCGTTCCTCGCGATGGGAGAGTTCTTTCAAAGTAGTCATCTATCTGCTCCTTATTAACCTCGGGCCGAGAGACTTAGCGCACACCCAGGTAACTTACGTGTTGTTTGATCTTGCCGGTAGCGGCGACGCCCAGGCCTTCCTCGAACGCTTGCTGTAGGAGGTCGGGTCCCGTGTCGCGGCCGCCGAGGCCGTATATGAAATTGATGACTTTGGGTCGCTCGGGAACTTCGTAGAGCGCGCTGCGCACTTCCGAAAAGGTCGGCGAGCCGAAGCCGCCGAAAGAGGCGACGCGGTCGCAGACGACTACGCATTTCGCGCGGCCGAGGGCTGCGGCGACCTCGCCGTGGGGGAAAGGCCGGAAGGTCCTCAACTTCATAAGGCCCACGGCCTGGCCCTGGTCGCGCAAGACGTCCACGGTATACCGGGCGGTGCCGGCGGTCGAGCCCAGCGCCACCATAATCACGTCCGCGTCGTCGGCGCGGTAGGTCTCCACGGGGCCGTAGTGGCGGCCGCTCAACTTCTCGTACTCGGCGGCCGCGGCGGCGAGCGCCGCCGGCGCGTGCTCGGTGCCCTCGACTTCCTGTCGTTTGTGTTCGAAATAGTAATCGTGGAAGTCCAGCGGCCCCACCGTGAACGGCTCTTTATCGAGCAGCAGCGCGTACGCCGGTTTGTACGGGCCGACGAATTTCTTGACGTCGTCGTCGGTCAGGACCTCTACGACTTCCATCGTGTGACTGATGATAAAGCCGTCGTACATAACCATACACGGCAGCAATACGTCGTGGTTCTCCGCGGCCTTGAGCCCTATGAGCAGGAGGTCGTAGGCCTCCTGGGGGTTCTCGGCATATATCTGGATCCAGCCGGCGTCCCGGCCGCCCATCGAATCGGAGTGGTCGCAGTGGATGTTGATGGGGCCCGAGAGGGCGCGGTTCACGACGGTCATCGTTATGGGTAAGCGAAGGGAAGCGACGATGTAGAGGACCTCCCACATCAGCGCGAAACCGTTGGCCGAAGTGGCGGTCATGGTGCGAGCGCCCGCGGCCGCGGCGCCGACGCAAGCGCTCATGGCCGAGTGCTCGCTCTCGACGGTTATCAGCTTCGTGTCGACGTCGCCGTCGGCTACGTACTGCGCGAAGGTCTGCATGAGCTCGGTCTGGGGGGTAATGGGGTAGGCGGCGACGACGTCGGGGTTGACCTGTTTCATAGCGTACGCTCCGGCGTCGTTGCCGGTAAGCGGTCTTTTTAAGCGTTTCGTGGCCGTTTCAGCCATGGGGCCTCCTATTCCTGTTCGTCCAATACCATTTCTATGGCGTTTTTGGGGCACTCCGCGGCGCAAATGCCGCAACCTTTGCAGTGAGCGTAGTCGAAGCCGGTCATCTCCTCGTCTTTTATGATGATAGACGTGTCCGGGCAAAAGATCCAACAGAGGAGGCAGTTGTTGCAGGCTTCCTTGTTTAAAACCGGCTTAAAGGTCCGCCAGGACCCGGTTTCGTATTCTTGGGCGTTGCCGGCGTCCTCGATAAGGCCGCCGATAGGGATCTCTTTCCAACTTTTCAACTTGGCCATTTTCGTATTAGCCTCCCGGCTTTAGGCGCCGGCGCCGCGGACTTCTTCGTAAGCCCTCTTTATCGCCGCGACGTTGTCGGCGACGATCTTTTCGGACTTGGCGCCGAATTTTTCCTCGAAAGTTCGGTTGACCCACGGCAGTTCTACCTGGCCGATGACCTTGATAAGCGCGCCGATCATCGGGGCGTTGGGCATATCCCGTCCCATCGTTTCCAGCGATATCTTCTTCGCATCGACGACGTAGACCTGGTCTTTCTCGACGTGGAGTTTCGCCGCCAGCTCGGCCGGGTCGTGTGCCGTGTTTACCAGTACCTTGCCGCCGGGCTTAAGGCCCTCGGCCACGGGCACGCTGCCCAACAGCGTCGGGTCGAGTACGACTACCACGTCGGGGGCCGTGATGAAGTTGTGGAGCGTAATGGGACTGTCGCTGATGCGGGTGAAACCCTGGAGCGGGGCACCGGAGCGTTCGGGGCCGTAGTCGGAGAAACCCTGTATGAATTTCCCGCCCTCGAACGCGGCCTCGGCGAATAGCATGGCCGCGGTTTTAACGCCCTGGCCGCCGCGGCCGTGCCAACGAATTTCAAGGATTTTATCGGGCAATTCCTATCACCTCTACGCGGATAATTTAGTTGTTTTGAGACGTCGTGCGACGACGGCCGCGCGCGAAGGCCGGCCGGTTAGCGGGGCTACGGCGCCGTAGGTTAATGAGACAAATGCGGCTTATTCTACTAGAACGATAGTGTATACTACAATATGACGATATCGTCAACAAAGCGATTAAATAGCTACTTTCTCAGTATAGCATAAACGTACGTTCAAATAAAACGATTTTTCCTTCCCCGGAACCCGGGCCGTTGTTCGCGAACGGTTTTCATCCCGTTTTGCCTTGATTATTCTGCGTGAAACCTTTATATTATACCCGTTACGAATACGATGCGAGGTAATTATATGGTGAACCGATCCCGCCTTTCGCTCGGCGTCGTTGCCGCCGTTTTAATAATATCCGCCGCGCCCGCGTCGGCGAAGCTGGGCGACGTAGTAGCGTCTTTCGCCGCCCCCGCGCCTAAACCCACCACGTTAACCTGGGCGGAAGGCAACCTCTATTGTTTTTGCGAGACGTCTCCTTTTAATATCTGGAAGATCAAACCCGCAACGGGGAGCGTGCTCGGGTCATTCCGCTTTGCCCGGGCGGCCGGGGACACGGCGGGCCTGGCGTACGACGGCAGGTACTTCTGGGTCGGGAATAGGGCCGAAGACGTTATATACAGCTTCGCATGGGGCGGTAGCGTCGTTTCGTCGTTCAAAGCTTCGTGGAACGTAGGCCGGGGGTTGGGGTGTTCCAATTTCCATATTTGGGGCACCGAAGAAGGCGGCGAATGGAATTTCAGGCTTTACCAGATGCGGCGCGACGGCCAAGTACTCAGGTCCTACTCCTTATACTACGAGATGTTCGACCCGGTGTGGGACGGCCGGTACATATGGGTTCCCGACTACGACGACATCATAGAGTCGTACCGCGTAATTCGCATAGATCCGGTTAACGGCTCGGTGGTGACGACGTTCCAGGCTCCGGGCGACCAGGCGCGGGGCATGGCGTACGATGGTACGTATCTCTGGCTCTCGACCATGGCCGACAACGGGTGGTTGTGGAAGATCGATACCGGCGACGTAGGTGTGGAACCGGCGTCGCTGGGTCGCGTAAAAGCGTTGTTCCGGTAAAAGTAGGGGCCTGCGGCGTGCGAACGACCGGGCGTTGAGCCCGGTTTTTTCGCGTTCGCGGTCGGAGGGTTTTTACTTCTCGATTTCCTGGCGGCCTGCAATGGCTTTGGCCAGCGTCACCTCGTCGGCGAAATCGAGGTCTCCGCCTACCGGGAGGCCGCGCGCGATGCGGGTTACTTTTACGCCCAGAGGTGAGAGTAGCTTGGCTATATAGTAAGCGGTCGTGTCGCCCTCGACGTCGGGGTCCGTCGCGACTATCACCTCGGCCGCGCGATGGGATTGCACGCGGTGCACGAGTTCCCCCATACGGAGCTGGTCCGGCCCGATGCCCTCCAGCGGGGAGATTACGCCCATAAGGACGTGATAAAGGCCGTTGAATTCGCCGGTGCGTTCGACGAGGGCGATGTCGGCGGGTTCCTCGACCACGCATAGGAGTTGGCGATTACGCGTTTCGTCGGCGCATATAAGGCACACCTCGGATTCCGTCAAATTGCCGCACTCCCGACACGGTTTGACGTATTCTTTCACGTCGTTGAGCAATTGGGCCAACTCGGTCGCGTATTCGTCCGGAGCTTTGAGGACGAAAAACGCGAGCCGTTGGGCGGTTTTTCGGCCTATGCCGGGCATTTTCGTGAGTTCGTTTATCAGGCGCTCGATTAATTTGCTTTGGTTGACCATCCGGCCCGTCCTATGGTTGCGTAGTTAAGGCGGATTCTAATACAGGTATGGCGTAAAGTAAAGGGCGGCCTGGGGCCGCCCTTTATTGTCGTCGTTGCGTGCCGCGGTTACGGTTAGCCTTCGGTTTTCGGTTGCTCGGGTTCGGAAGGCGCGGTCGGCGCGGGCGCCGCGGGCTTCTTCTTCTTTTTCGTGAGAAGGACGATGATGACGATGATGATGACTATTACGATAATGACGCAGAGGATGATACCGATAATCACGGCGCCTTTGCTGCCGCCGGCGCCGGCCGGCTCGTACGACGCAGTCATCTCGATGTCTTCATTGATAAGCTTGTCGAGGGTGTATTCCCAAGTGACGACGTTGCCCTCGGCCGTACCGTTGGTTTCCTTGACTGCGCCCGGGGCGGTAAATTTATAGGTGAATTTGTAGTCGGAAAGGCTGGAAGGATCCTCGACTTCCATCTTGAGCTGCACGAGCTGTTTGAAGTTGTTGACGCCGCCCGAGGTATCGAGGGAGAAGGTTTGCTTGAGCTTGTCGCCCTCGAGGGCGAATACGCCGCGGCCGTTGAGGTCGGACACGTTTTTGAAGTCGATGTAGTAGGTAGCTTCCGGCGCATCGGAATCGGTTTTCCCGATCAAGACGTCGCGTACGGCGAACGGTGCGCCCTTATACTCCGCCATGATGTCTTCTTCCGTGAAGGAGAGTTCGGGGGCGCCGCCCATGCTAAGGCTGCCTTCGCCCTTTTCGTCCGTAGACTGGGCCGCGCTGTCGTAGCGCACCATGACGGTCCCGGAGCCGTCCGGGTTCAGGGTGAGCTCCTGGTCGTAGTTTATGCAGCCGGCGACGATGATCAGGCCGATTGCAAGGGCCGCTAACCCGATGACCTTTGAACGCATAAATATTTCCTCCTAAATTTATGAAAACGTGTTTGAGCTATTAGTACTCAATTTGGGTCGCGGGGCGCTCGCCGCGCCCGGCCCGGTTAAACGCTCGCGGATTCTAACAGTAAGACGCCCACGTGTCAACCGGAATATCGACCGCGTTACCGGGCTTCATTTTTTCGAAGTTGCCGTCATGACGATCTCTTCTTGTTGGGTGAAATCGTACAGCGGCCATTCCCACGTTACCGTCCGCTCGTCTTCGCCTAAAGTCCCGTTGGTTTCCAAGATTTTCCCGGGCATTACTACCGTGTACGTAAACGTGTAGCCGTCGAACAAAGTGCGGGCGAGGTCTTCGCTCTCCGTCGTGGCTTCCTCCGCCTCTTCTTCGGATTCGTGAGTAACGGTTTGAGTAAATATATATTTTTTACCCTTCTTCTTAAAAGACATTTCCTGGTCGTCAAATATCCCGGAGCCCGCCAGGTTTTCGACTTTGTCGAATCCCAATACGAGCCGCGTGTGTTCGGTGCGGTCTTCGCCCTCGCCCTCCATCTTAATCCAATTCTCCTCTACGGTAACGCCGTCGAGGGCCGCGAAAGCCGACCCCATTTCCTCGCTGATCTCGAGCCGGGGTTCTTCGGCTGCGCCTCCCTCGCCCTCCTCGTCTTCGCCGAAATAGTCGACCCAGGTATCGACGACGACCCGGCCGGAGCCGTCCTCCTCCAGCGTCGTGTGCTGCTCGTACGAGATGCACCCGGCGACGGCGACGAGGGCGCCGCACATCGCAACGTGTACGATTATTCGTCGCATCTTTTACCTCGCTTTTTTAGGATTACGCTTTTTGGAGCGCTTGCGCCAGATCGGCGATGATATCTTCCGGGTCCTCGAGGCCGGCGGAAATCCGGATGAAACCCGGACCCATCCCGGCGCCTGCGGCCCGCTCGGCTTCGAATACGCCGTGCGTGACGCCCGGCGGGTGTTGCACCAACGTCAGCGCGTCGCCGAGGCTGACCGCGAAGACGCAGAGTTCCAGCGCCTCCAGAAAACGCCGGGCCGCGCTTCCGTCGGCGAGTTCGAAAGCTATAATCCCGCCGTAATCCTTCATCTGGCGTCGGGCCTGCTCGTGGCCCGGGTGCGTTCGTAACCCGGGGTAGTAGACTTTCGTCACTTTTTCGTGCCGCGAGAGGAAGGCTACTATGGCCCGCGCGTTCGCGCAGTGGCGGTCCATGCGCAGCGGCATCGTCTTCAGGCCGCGGATGAATTGATAGGATATCGAGGGGGCCGGCGCTACGCCCAAATCTTTGTAGATCGTTTTGCGGACGTCGTGGAGGCGGGAGGCCGGGCCGGCCACTACGCCGCCGATGACGTCGTGGCCGCCGAAATACTTCGTGGCGGAATGCAGGGCGTAGGTGGCGCCCAGCTCGAGCGGCCGTTGGAGGTAGGGGGTTGCGAAGGTGTTGTCGAAAGCGATGGGGACGCCGGCCTCGGCTGCCGCCTGGGACGTGCCTCCGATGTCGACGATATGCAGCAACGGATTGGACGGCGTTTCGAGGTACACCAGCTTCGTCGCCGGTTGTATGGCGGCGGCGACGGCCTCGGGCGTGGGTTCCTCCAGGTAGGTGAGCGTTATGCCGAAACGGGGTAGCTGTTCGGCGAAGAAAATGGCGGTGCCGCCGTAGAGCTGTCGCTGGGTGACGATATGGTCGCCGGCGCCGGCGTGCGCCAGCACGAGAGTCGAAATCGCCGCCATGCCGGAATTGAAAGCCAACGCGGCTTCGGCGCCCTCCAGGGCCGCGACGTCGGCTTCGAAGGCCGCGGTCGTGGGGTTTGCGAAGCGGCTGTAGAAATAGCCCTCCGCTTCGCCGGCGACGATGGCGCGGCCCGCCTCGCCCGGCGGGAACGCGAAGGACGCCGTTTGGTATATGGGGACCGACAGCGCGCCCGTGTTTTTATCTACCGGGGATTCGCCGCGAGCGGCGCGGGTGTGGAATTTATAGCGTTTCATGCGACGCGGCGACGCCGCGGCCCGTGGGATAGCGAAATGCGCTTATGCCGGATTATAGACTTTGGGGAGGGGCGTGTCAAGCGTATTGCCCGGGGGCGCTGGGGGGACAAGGGACATGGTACTCACCGGTTTCGGGTTCTACGAGGTCGAGTATGATAGGGGGCGGGGTAAAGAGGTGCCGGGAGAGGCCGGGCCGCAAGGACGAGGCGATCTGGAACGGGGACTGGTTCCCGCGGGAGCGGATGGGCCGCTCGAAGTTGTAGTAGGCGACGTAGGCGTTGGCCTTTGCCAGGAAGTCGCCGAGGCTGTGGAACCGTTCGCACTGATAGAACTCGTCCTGGACGGTGCGGTGGAACGCTTCGACGTCGGAGTTCCACGTCGGCGCCCGCGGCGGGATGCGCACGTGCTTAGCTCCCCATCCTTCTACCGCCGCGGTGAACGCCGAGGGTCTTTTCGCCTTCGCCCCCCCTACGAACTCCGACCCGTTATCCGTCTGGCACAAGCTGTTCTTTAGCTCCCCTCCGTACAACTTGAAGTGCCGCCCTACGTACCGCGCGAACGTCACCGCGTTCGTCAGCGAGGCCTCGTACCCGAACGCTACCACCACCATCCCCGTCCGCATGTCTCGCGCCGTATACTCGTACCGCGGCAACTCGTACGCCTTCAGCGCCTTGTAATATTCATCTATGTCCGTTAAGTGCTTCAGGTCGAACTGTACCTTCTCCAACGGCCCCAGCCGCTTCTTCTGCTCTCTCAGGTCCCGCCTCTGCCGCCACCGCTTCTTCCGCGGCTTATAGGCCCCATGCCGTTTAAGTATACTATACACCGTCGGCGCCGAACACGCTAACTCGAACCGCTCCACCAACCGCCTACCTCCCCACGTCGGATACTGCTGCCTTAGCCGTACCACCAGCTTCTCTAACTTACGCGCCGTACGCCCGGGGCTATTCTTCGGCCGCCGGCTCCTATCTTCCAGCCCTTTAACCCCCTCCGCCCGGTAGCGGTCCCGCCACTTCCGCACCGTCTTCGCCGTCGTCCCATACGCCTCCGCCGTTCTCCTTACCCCCTGCGCCTCCGCATGCTGTACCATCTCTACCCGTAACGTAAATTTCCGTTGCCCTCCTCCACATATATCCTTATACTTTAGTCGGGACATCGGTACGCCACCTCCGGATCTTGGCGAAAGTAGAGCTGTTTAACCAACTCAACTTTACCATATCCGAGTGGATACCATGTCCCTTTACTCTACAATTGCCCGGGGGCGCCGCGCGGGCCGATGCCGGCGTCCCGTTCCCTACAGGTAGTAGCCGGCCAACAACCGCCCGAGCGTTAAAGTGCCTACGCAACCGCATTCGCGGCTGCGGTCTTTCCACCGCGTGAGGCGCCACGCGCCCTCGACGTCTTGCCCGAATCCATAGTCGCACGTGCCGTCGTCGACCCCGTACCCGTTAACCGCGTCCACCATGACGACGATCCTCAGGGCGACGCCGCTTACGAAATAAGTGTTTTCGCTCGGCCCGGGCGAACCGACAGTCCTCCAGTTATTACTCAACGACGTGGCGTATACCCTCGCGAACATATTCCCGGCCGCCCGCAGGATATCGGCCTTGGACCAGGATTCGGGTATGACGTAGCCGTTCGCTTCCTCGTCGACGTCGTTGACGTCGAAATAGAATTTGAACCCGCGGTCCAGGCAAGAATCCAGGAGGTCCGCGTTCATATAGCCGAACGCGAGCTCGACGTTGGCGAGCGCGTATTTGGGCTCGCTCGGTTCATAGGGGTTGGGTCGCGCGGGCGTTTCCTGGTCGTCCCCGCAGGCCGAGAAAAACAGCGCCGCAGGGGCCAACGTCAGGCCGGCGGCGCACAGCGGTATGAATTTGCGCTTCACCTTTCCATCACCCCCGTATTAGTAACGCCCGGGCGCGTTTATTACGGTATT